>JAHHQT010000154.1 GCA_020026215.1 Muribaculaceae bacterium | reverse complement strand
TCGGGCGATAATGTGATGATTACCTTTGTCAATGATGACTTGAAGGTCAAATTGAATGAAAAAGACTTGATGGTTGTTAATCAAGATGTTGTGAAGGTTGAACTGCAACAAAAACAAAATAAATATTTTGATGGTGTTCGCTTTGCAGAACCTTGCTATCGTGAAGATTTAAAGTCAATGTCAAGGTATTTCAATCCTCCATTGGACTATTCAAGTGTAGAATAGAAATATAAATTAAATATTTTAACGGCCGATTCTTGTTGTTTTTAACATCTTAGCGAGAATCGGCCGTTTGATATTTGGTTGAGATATATTATTTTTGCACCCGTAATAAATCAGTGTACTTGGTAACCACTTAAAAAACAAGAAAAATGAAAAAAAATTTCAGTCTTACATTCCTATTATTAGCTGTATTCTTCAGCGTATTCTTAATTTTAGCCAACTTATTGGAAGTCAAAATTGTTGACTTGGGTTTTATGACAGTAACCGGTGGTTTGATTGTCTTCCCGATGTCTTACATTATCAACGACTGTATCGTTGAGGTTTATGGCTTTAGAAAAGCAAGATTGACCATTTGGCTGGGATTCTTTATGAATCTTTTGGCAGTAATATTTATCCAATTGGCAATTATGTTGCCCCCTGACGAGTCTTGGAATGGACAGCATGCATTTGAGCAAATATTCGGTAGTACGGCACGTATCCTATTTGCCAGTTTTATGGCTATGGTTTGTGGATCAATGATTAATGCCTATGTGATGAGCAAAATGAAATTGGGACAGCATGGCAGACACTTTTCGGTGAGAGCTGTTGTCTCTACGCTGTTTGGAGAAACTGTTGACTCGTTGGTGTTTTTCCCGATTGCATTCTATGGCGTTTTGCCAAATTCAGTTTTGGTGTCGTTGATTATAGCTCAAGCCGGATTGAAAACTTTGTATGAAATAATTGCTTTACCTATAACAGTAAACATTGTGAAATATCTGAAGCGCAAAGAAGAATTGGATATTTACGATTACGAAGTTTCCTATAAATGGTGGAGAATTTTTGATTTTTAGACATGAAGTTATTTGAAAATATAGAAACTATTTTCGTCGATTTGGACGATACTATTTGGGATTTTACTGCAAATTCAAAGGTGACAATGAAAGAAGTCTTTCATCGTCATTCCTTGCAGAAACAATGTGCCTACGAAAAGTTTATTGAATGCTATCTGAAACATAATTCAGAGTTGTGGAAACTTTATCACCATGGTAAGATTGAAAAACAATTTTTGGTTTGTGAACGTTTCCGCATATCATTTGAAGAATGTGGTATCAAATACAAGAATGAAGATTTTCCAAAGATGTTCAATGAAGACTATCTGAACACAATTGTCAAATGTCATCAGACCGTTGAGGGGGCTAAAGAATTGTTAGCCTACTTGACTGAGACCAGAAAGGTGCACGTGTTGAGCAATGGTTTCAAGAATCTCCAGTACAAGAAACTTTTATCGGGCGGTTTGGAAGGCTATATTTCGGAGTTAGTATTGTCAGACGATATAAATGTCACCAAGCCAAACAAGTTGCTATTTGACTATGCCTTGACTCGTGTGAATGGCAAACCAGAAACAACCGTGATGATTGGTGATGATTATGACGCAGATATTTTAGGCGCTCATAATGCAGGGTGGAAAACTATCTTTTTCAATAGAAAAGGTTTCAAGCCAGATTCAACAGTGGCAGATTTGACTGTTGAGAAACTAATGGATATTAAAGAGTATTTATAGGATAGATACGCCGTCAATGTCAGCCAATCGGTTGGTCATTTCTTCAATGAGATCGATTCTGACAGACAGTTTCATTTGACAGGAGTTGTCGAATACTTGTTCTACGACTTCCACTTCAGAACTTTTCACGAGTTTCATTACATCGTTCATAGAGAGGTAGGGGAAGATGAATTCTATCGTTCCCATATCATGGCATTCGATGATTTCACCATTGCGAATTGCTTCGGCGGCAGCTTCGCGATAGGCGACAATCAATCCCGATGTCCCTAATTTGATTCCGCCAAAATAACGAATGACTACAATCACGACAT
>JAHHQT010000153.1 GCA_020026215.1 Muribaculaceae bacterium | reverse complement strand
TTGTTTCCACTTCGCCCAATTGGAAATCAACTGTTTCGCTGCGGATGAATTTCTTTTCCGGAGAGAATTTGTCGCCATAGCCATTGTTGGCTGCTAAGCGGTAGAAGTCCAAACCTGTCTTGTAGAAGTTTCTGATGTTTTCATCTTTCGCAGTTAGGATATTACCAAATGACATATCGGCAGGAACCCAACCAATGCCTTCGTAATAAACTTCAGCCCAGTCGTGCATACCGTCTCTTCCTGGGTGCAACATGAATCCGCTTTCCCATTTTGCAGGAATGCCCAAGTTGCGCAACAATGTAATATATAGTAATGAGACTTGTCCACAATCTCCGTGGTTGCTATTCAAGACATATTCAGGGATGTTTGGAATAGTACTGTATTCCCTCGCACCAGCCCAAGGATAATTAGTATCAATCCAGTCGTAAATCAATGACGCTTGTTTGAATGGATCAGTTTCTGTTCCAACAATGCTCATTGCCAAATTCTTCATCTTTTCATTGATGTTGATGTGTGGGTATTGGCTGGAAGTATATTTTTTGTAAAGTTCACTTTCTGTATCGTAGGCTTTCTTATTGTTCATAATAGTTTCCGGTGATACGTATTGTGATTTCACATCATAAGAATAGACCACTTCGAAATGTTCGGCTTGACCTGATGGATTTCGTCTTTCCATATACATTGAATTGTGGTCACTGCCTTCAGAGAAAGTGACAGAGTCGGAAGATGAAATCAACTTGAAGTTGCTTTGTCTTGAAGATTCTCTCGGACAAGGTATCCAAACTCTTAGCAAATCTTCTTTTTGATATTCACGTTCTTTTACATCAACAGTAAATTTAATGGTAACGGTCTTGGTGTCTGCAATTCCTTTTTCAGCAGTAGCAATGGCATTGGCTGCCAATTCTTCGTAGCCTTGTTGAATAACGAAACTGTCATGCTTGTCGCCAATAGAAAGTTCAGGGACAACGCGTTTCAAGTTTGAAACGGCTTTTCTGAACATATAAGGGACACCATCGAATTTTTTCACTTCTATATATTTCAAGTCTATCCATTTCTGAACGATTTCTTGTGTTACAAAAGGATATTTTTCAGCGATAAGTTTTATCCCCTCCTCAATGGTGTATGGAAAATCCGCTTTTAAACGGTCCATCGTTTGCTTGATGGAGTCCATTCTGACAGGATCTATATTGGCTGAATTTTGTTCAAGAATTGCATTTACTTCCTTATAATCGCCAGACTCGATGCGATCCGTGATGTCAGACAATGAAAAAGATTGCTCTGCAGCGCATGAGCATAACAATAATGGAGCTATTAAAAAAATCTTATTTTTCATGTTAGGGTTATTTACTATACAAAAATATAAATAATTTCTAAAGAAAGCGGCTTTTTCGCTTTTAAATTATAGCTAATATTGAGAATAAAATTTATTTCCTAATTTTTTATGCAAGCAAACAACATTTATGGCGTTAAGATTTCTATATTTTACAATTCTTCAGTAAATTTGCAACATATAATATCTATTAAAAAATTACACTTTATATGGCAACACCAGAATTTAAGTATAGTCCGATGTTCCAACTAGGAAAAGATGATACAGAATACTATCATCTAACTTCTGATTACGTATCAGTGAGTGAATTTGAAGGACATCAAATCTTGAAAGTTGAAAAAGAAGGTTTGACAGCAATGGCCAATGCTGCATTCCATGATGTTTCATTCATGCTTCGTAGAGCACACAATGAACAAGTCGCAAAAATTTTGAATGACCCTGAAGCAAGTGACAACGACAAATATGTTGCATTGACATTCTTGCGCAATGCTGACGTTGCCAGCAAGGGTATTCTTCCAGTTTGCCAAGATACTGGTACTGCCATTATTCACGGTGAAAAAGGACAACAAGTTTGGACAGGTTTCGACGATGAAGAAGCTTTATCATTAGGCGTGTTCAAAACATACACTGAAAACAATCTTCGTTATTCTCAGAATGCTCCTTTGACAATGTACGAAGAAATTAACACAAAATGTAACTTGCCTGCTCAAATTGACATTGAAGCAACTGAAGGTATGGAATACAAATTCCTTTGTGTTACTAAAGGTGGTGGCTCAGCCAAC
>JAHHQT010000152.1 GCA_020026215.1 Muribaculaceae bacterium | reverse complement strand
ATGAAACAGAGTTGTTAATGCCAATTACCAAACGGCCTTGGAATAGTCCGTCATGGGAATCAATACTGATATTCTTCAATAATACATTCTTTTCTTTGGAAATCAAAGAAGTGATATTGTTGACAATACTGATATTATCAACTCCAATGATGTTTAGTTTAGCGGTGAACAAATTGTCACCCACTCTATCAGACCAAACTGCGTTAATTACTCGATAAGGATATTTGTTCGCCAAGTGTTTTGCGTTAGGACAATTGCTTTTGTGAATCTTGACGGCACCATCGCTGGAAATGAAGCCGATAATATTATCTCCAAGAATTGGATTACAGCACTTTGACAATTTGAAGTTAATATCCTTAATCCCTTCTCCAATTGTGACAAAGTCATTGGAAGAGGTCGGTTGTTGAAGAACAAAATCCTGCGCTGAATGAATGTTTGTGGCATTGGTGAGTTCTTCTTCTTTCGATTCTATGGCAATGTATGTATCTACGACATCATTGATATCAATTTTCTCGTTGGAAATATCGTTATAGAATTCTGTTGCAGTCTTGTAACCACGTTTCTTGATGACTTTGGTTAGGGTGGACTCTTCTATTTCAATCTTTCTGTTCTTGAATCTTCGTTGTAGTAACTCTTTGGCAAATTCGGCAGCTTTGTTGTTGATTTCATTGATTGCCTGACGAATTTTGTTTCGTGCTTTTGATGTAATAACAAAGTATAGCCATTGTTGCTTAGGTTGTTGGGAAGAAGAAGTCAAAATTTCAACTGAATCTCCATTTTGCAACTTGTAATTCAACTTTTGATTCTTTCCATTTACCTTACCACCAATACAAGTACATCCCAGTTTAGAGTGAATGGTAAACGCAAAATCCAAGATGGTTGCTCCTAATGGTAGTCTGTAAAGGTCTCCTTTAGGAGTGAAGATGAAAACCTCTTTGTCATAGATGTTTAGGTTCATCTGCTTCATCAATTCTGGAGTGTCTTTCCCGGAAGTTTCCAATAGGTCTCTGACATTTGCCATCCAGTTATCCAATTCGCCTGCACTTTTAACTCCTTTGTATTTCCAGTGAGCAGCCAAACCCTTTTCGGCGATTTCATCCATACGTTTGGTTCGTATCTGGATTTCCACCATTTTATTTTCCGGACCATATACGGTGGTATGCAGAGATTCATATCCGTTTGACTTTGGAATGGTAATCCAGTCCTTCAAGCGGGATGGGTTGGCTTTATACATATCTGTAAGGATGGCAAAGACCATCCAGCAGTCTTTACGTTCATTCTCCAATTTGGAGTCAAGGATGATACGGATGGCAAATAAATCATAGATCTTATCCAAATCTGTATTTTGTTTCTTCATCTTATTCCAGATGGAATAAATGGATTTTGTCCTTCCTTTGATTTCAAATTTCAGACCGGCTTTTTTTATGGCTTTTTCAACGGGAATAATAAAGTTAGATATATATTCGTCACGACCTTTCTTGGTTTCGTTTAGTTTTCGGGCAATATAAGTGTACATATCTCTATTTGAATATTTTAGAGACATGTCTTCAAGTTCTGATTTTATCTTGTATAAACCCAATCGGTGGGCCAATGGTGCATACAGATACATGACTTCGTGCGTGATTTCGCGTACGAATTGTTGGTTCGGGTGATGGTTGATTCTATACATTAATCCCAAACGGTCAATAATCATAATAATGATTACTCTAATGTTTTCTGCAAATGCCATCATCAGTTTGCTGAAGTTTTCATTTTTAACAGCAGCATGATGAATATATAGCTCAGAAACTTTCAATAGCCCGGAAACCAAAGATGTAATATCTTCACCAAAATTGGCGTTGATTTCCTCTTTAGAAATATGTCCTGTGCGACATAGATTATAAAGAAGAACAGAAATAACCATATTCTTGTCAGCTCCAAAATGTTTGGTGATTAAAAGAGCTGTATGCATCTGTCGGATAATAGGGTTAATGCCGTATTTGTCCCTGTCTGCATGTCCTTCTTCAATTCCCGATTTTATAGTTTCTCGTAGGTACTTAACCTCTTTGTCAGATATTTCATCTTTGAATAAATATCTGAGCTTTTTATAGGTATCTACTAAAAATTCTTGTTCGGTTGGTGTATAATAT
>JAHHQT010000151.1 GCA_020026215.1 Muribaculaceae bacterium | reverse complement strand
GTTTATCTACTGCTTTTGGTTCTAGTATCTATGATTCCTTTTTCTGTTAAAAGTCAAATGGTTGACCCTGTAAAATGGAATATTCAGCTTAACCAATTGTCAGATACAGAAGTTGAAGTTGTCTTTGATGCTACTATCGACGATGAATGGCACGTGTACACAAATGATCTACCTGAAGGAGGTCCAGTACCTACGTCTGTGGAATGGGAAAAGCTAAATAATGTGAAATTAGTTGGTGATTTAACTCCTCATTCAACACCGGTTAAGGAAATAGATCTTGTTTATAATTTAGAACTCAGTTGGTGGGAGAATCATGCTAAACTGACTCAAAAGTTGCAAATTGTTGACCCTAAACAAGGTTATGATATAGAAGGATATATCCGTTATATGTCTTGTAGCAATGGAACTTGCTTGGCTCCTAAGAACGTAAGTTTTGACTTTGCATCAGGCGTTGCAGCACAAGAGGAAGAAACAAAGGATACAATTGCAGTTGTTCCTTTGCAGAGTTTCAATGCAAATTCGAATTCTGTAGTTAAGGATTATTGGCAACCTGTGAAGTCTGTTGAAAATCAACAAACGATTTCATCTCAATCTGTTTGGTATCTATTTATTGGGGGATTCTTAGGTGGTTTGTTGGCTTTGCTGACTCCTTGTGTTTGGCCGATGATTCCATTGACTGTTAGTTTCTTCTTAAAGAAAAGTGGCTCAAGAAAGAAATCTATCAGAGATGCGATTATTTATGGTATCTCAATCATTGTCATTTACTTGACATTGGGTATTGCCATCACATTGATTTGGGGCCCAAGTAAATTGAATGAATTGTCAACAGATGCTATATTTAATATTGTCTTTTTCTTAATGCTAGTTGTATTTGCCATTTCATTCTTTGGAGCATTTGACTTGTCATTGCCAAGCAGTTGGACCAGCAAGATTGACTCAAAGGCTGATCGTGCTTCTGGTTTGTTGAGCATCTTCTTTATGGCATTTACATTGACATTGGTTTCATTCTCATGTACAGGCCCTATTATCGGTACATTGTTGGTAGAAGCCGTTTCTGTCGGTGATTTGACAGGCCCAATTATTGGTATGGGGGCATTTGCTTTGGCATTGGCTATTCCATTCACTTTGTTTGCTGTTTTCCCTTCATGGTTAAATGGTCTTCCTAAATCAGGAGGTTGGTTGAACTCAGTAAAAGTAGTATTGGGTTTTGTTGAATTGGCATTGTCTCTAAAATTCCTTTCCGTGGCTGATTTGGCATACGGATGGAGAATTTTGGACAGAGAAGTGTTCGTTTCATTGTGGATTGTAATGTTTGTTTTGCTTGGCGTTTATTTGCTTGGCAAAATCAGATTTCCACATGATTCTAAAACTGAGAAAATCGGTGTGTTCCGATTCTTCTTGGCTATGATTTTATTGTCATTTGCCGTTTACTTGTTACCGGGTTTGTGGGGCGCACCTTTACGTAGTGTAAGTGCTTTTGTCCCTCCATTGTCAACTCAAGATTTCAATTTATATAAATCTGTTGAATTGGTTGAATATGATGACTTTGATGAAGGAATGATGGTGGCACAACGTGAAAACAAGCCTGTGTTTATTGACTTTTCAGGTTATGGTTGTGTGAACTGCCGTAAAATGGAAGCTGCTGTTATTGACAAAGAAAAGATTCGTACATATTTATCAGATAATTTTGTGGCTATCAAACTGATGGTTGACAACAAAAAAGAATTGAAAGAAGAAATGGTTGTCGAAGAAAATGGCAACAAAGTTAAATTGAAGACTTATGGAGACTTGTGGAGCTATCTACAACGTTATAAGTTTGGTGCTAACTCACAACCATACTATGCAATTCTGGATACTGATGGTAATTTAATTTCAGGTCCAGTTTATTATGATGAAAATGTAGATAAATTTTATAGATTTCTATCCACTGGAGTAGAGAACTTTAAAAATCTAAAGTAATAAAATGAGCAATTCAAGAGAACAAAGATTAGAAGCATTTGGACATTTGCTGGATATATTGGATATATTGCGAGTGGAATGTCCATGGGATAAAAAACAAACAAATTCAAGCCTTCGCTGCAATACCATAGAAGAGGTTTATGAATTGAGCGATGCTCTGATTAATGAAGACGCTGAAAACATCAAAAAAGAATTAGGTGACGTGTTGTTGCATATTGCTTTTTATTCAAAGATTGGTGATGAAAAAGGTCAGTTCGACATTGCGGACGTTTGCAA
>JAHHQT010000150.1 GCA_020026215.1 Muribaculaceae bacterium | reverse complement strand
TGATGTGGTGATTGACGGTTTGTTCGGTAGCGGCTTGAACGAAAAGCTGTTGGGCGGTTACACCTCATTGTCACGCCAAATCAATGATTCGGGCGCTTATGTGGTTTCCATCGACATCCCTTCGGGATTGTTCGGGGAATACAACACTGACAATATTCTTCGTAATGTGATTCATGCGAATTTAACATTGGCTATCAGTTTCCCTCGTTTCTCTTTCTTCTTTGAAGAAACTGCAAAATGTGTAGGGGAATGGAAAGTGTTGGATATAGGTCTCGACAACGAGGCCATTGCACAAACTCCAGCAAGCTATTTTTTGATTGACGAGCAGGGTGTGCGTGAAACATTGAAGAAACGCAATCCGTTTACAACCAAGGATGACTATGGTCGTGCCTGCTTTGTTGCCGGTAGTTTTGGTATGATGGGAGCTGCTGTGCTTGCTACACGTGCAGCCATGCGCTCGGGCTTGGGTTTGGCAAAATTACACGCTCCCCAATGCGGATACTTGATTGCTCAGACTGCGGTTCCTGAAGCTCTGTTCAGTGGAGATGAACACAAGTGCGTCATTACCCGCATCCCTGATGTGAAAGGATATACCATGGCCATTGGCCCGGGTATAGGTCGTGACGAACAGACTATGGATGCGCTGGAGGTATATTTGCGCAAAGCAAAACGCCCTATTGTGTTGGATGCCGATGCCTTGAACTGCATTGCCGAACGTCGTTCGATGCTGAACGACATTCCTCGCGATTCCATCATTACTCCCCATGCCAAGGAATTTGACCGCCTGTTCGGTGATCACATGACCGATGAAGAACGTCTGTTGAAAGCCGTTGAAATGGCGCAAGTGGCAAAGATTGTCATCGTATTGAAAGGACACTACACCAAGATTGTACGTCCTGATGGTCGTGTATTTGTGAATGCTACAGGTAATCCGGGTATGGCTACTGCCGGAAGCGGGGACGTATTGACCGGTATTATAACCGCATTGCTTGCACAGGGCTTGCATTCATCGGTGGCTGCGTCTATTGGCTGTTTCGTTCACGGATATGCAGGAAACTTGGCCCGTCGCAAGGTGGGCGAAATGGGATTGACAGCAAGTGATATTGTTGACAATCTTGGAGAAGCCTTTAAATTGATAATGGAAGAAAAATAAAAAAACACAAAGATATGATTAGGAAAAATCTGCAATACGTTTTGTTGGCTGTTGCCATGTTGTCGGGCTCATCGGCAGTGGCTCAGGAAAGTCAGAAAATGACCGCTAATAAACTTAATGACTACGGATTGATTTATTCGTTGCCGGTTACACATTTCAATATCGAAGTGGAAGCTGTGAGAACCATAAAGAAAGCCGGTCCATATTTTAAATATGCCAAAAAATATTTGGGAGTAACAGACATTATCAAAAGCAATACCCAATCGTGGGATGTGTTGGGTGTATCCATTTCATCATACGGAGTGCCTAACAAGGACAATGAATACTTGATGCAATTGAAGTCGGGAGCTGCTCCTTTCTTGATGTTGGACGGCGAAGGTTTGCCTTTGTCCATCAATATTGAGGCAAAAGAGGAAGTGGTGAAGCGCAAACGCAATAAATTGGCGGACAAATCCGTATTGGATGGTGTTGACTACTTGTCAGCCGTATCTGAAGATATGGTTGCCAGTGAATCTATGATGAAACGTGCGGAAGCTGCCGCTGCCAAAATCTTTGAATTGCGCGAAAGCCGCAATGACTTGGTTTCAGGCCGTGCAGAACAAACACCGCCAGATGGTGCATCCTTGAAATTGATGTTAGACGAATTGAACCGTCAAGAGGCTATTTTGACTGCAATGTTCGTGGGAACTACCCAAAAAGAAACTAAGGTGTTCCGTTTTGACTATGTCCCGAGTGCTGACGTACAAAACGAAATAGTCTTCCGTGTATCGGACTTCAACGGTATTGTAGATAAGAATGATTTGAGTGGTGAACCTGTTTACTTGAATTTGAAAGTAACTGAACGTGGTGAATTGCCAGTCAACGAAAAGGGTGAAGTGAAAGAAACTCCTAAGGGAGCGGTGATGTATTGCATCCCGGGCAAGGCGCAAGTTTCACTATCCTATATGGATAAAGAATTGGCAAAAGAAACGCTTTCTGTAGCGCAATTTGGTGTGGAATATGGTTTGGAACCGAAAATCTTCACCAACAAGAAGGCCCCTGCTTACGTCATCTTTGAACCTGAAACAGGCGGTATCAAGGAAATCGGAACTTTGGAAGTAGAAAACTAATCTTTTTATATATACTCTTTCATAAGAGGCTGTCGGGGTTCCGGCAGCCTTTTATGTTTTATAGCTGATGGCAGGAGAATGTATATTTATTGTTAATTTAACGTGAGTTCGACGAATTCAGAATAATGCAAGCTGTGTGTCAATCGTTCT
>JAHHQT010000149.1 GCA_020026215.1 Muribaculaceae bacterium | reverse complement strand
CAATGAATTGATATTGATTAAAGGGGCTCCAGAATTCAATTTCAGCCTAATCAATGAAAAGTTGGAGGCACGTCAGCACGAAACTGTTTTGGAGGTGAATCTTGACGCTTTGGTCAACAACTTCAACTTCTACAAATCACACCTCAACCCCGATACTAAAATCGTATGTATGCTGAAAGCATCGGGCTATGGCGCAGGCTCTTACGAATTGGCAAAAACACTTCAAAATCATGGGGGCACTCATCTTGCCGTAGCTGCCCACGATGAGGGCGTTGATTTAAGAGAAGCAGGCATTACAATGCCAATCATGGTATTGAATCCTAAAGTTGTCAATTACAAATCACTTTTTGACAATCATCTAGAACCTGAAATCTTCAGTTTCGAAATGTGCCAGGAAATCATTCACGAAGCACAGAAATTTGGCATCGAGAACTACCCTATCCACATCAAGATAGATACAGGTATGCATCGATTGGGTTTCATTTATGAAGAACTGCCTCAACTGATAGAGTTGTTGAAATCGCAAACTTATATCCGCCCGGCATCTATCTTTTCTCACTTGGCTACAGCTGACGATTTTGCAAAGACAGATTATGCCCAACAACAATTTAACTACTTTGACAAATGCAGTGAATTGTTCTGTTCTTCTTTTGAGACCCCTATCATGCGGCATATCCTAAACACCGACGGTATTATCCGTTTCCCTGAACATCAATATGAGATGGTGCGTTTGGGTATCGGACTTTATGGTATCCCTACTTTAGGAAATGATTATGATTCTTCATTACACCCTGTTTCTTCACTCCATTCCGTCATTATCCAAATCCGTGAATGGGAAGCAGGTTCTACCATTGGCTATGGTTGCAAGGGAGTACTAAAACGCAAATCAAAAATCGCAACAATTCCAATTGGTTATGCTGATGGATTTAACCGCAGATTAGGTGGCGGTGTTGGTGAAATTTATATCAACGGCAAGAAAGTGCCAACCGTTGGAAATATATGTATGGACTTGTTTATGGCAGATGTGACCGATGTGGACTGTAAAATCGGTGACAAAGTCGAGATTTTCGGAGAACATATCACAGCCACTGAAATTGCCGACAAATTAGGCACAATCCCATACGAAGTGCTGACATCCGTATCAACCCGTGTGAAACGTATTTACTATCGCGAATAAAATTAATTATGGACATCAACGATAAATTCAAAGAACAAATACAAAAAATTCTTCCTACTGAATGGGAAGCGCTATTAAATGCACTCCAAACAGAACCTTCTGTTTCAGTAAGAAAGAATATTTATAAGAATATCGGCAATATATCTGGGAATCAAGTCCCATGGTGCGACTTGGGCCACTATTTGAACGAAAGGGCTCCATTCACTTTCGACCCGATGTTTCATGCCGGAGCATACTATGTTCAAGATGCGTCGTCCATGTTCATCCATCATATCCTAAAACAAATTGTTGGAGACAAAGACATCAACTACTTGGATTTATGTGCTGCCCCTGGAGGCAAAACAACGACAGCACTGAATGCCTTGTCGGAGAAATCGTTGGTGGTTTGTAATGAAATCGATCGACAACGCGCCCAAATTCTTCGTGAAAACATCATAAAATGGGGTGCTCCCAACTGTGTGGTCTGCAATGACACTTCTAATACGTTGGGGAAATTAAAGTATTTTTTTGATGTCATTGCAGCAGACATGCCTTGTTCAGGCGAAGGTATGTTCCGTAAAGATGCAGAAGCAGTAGCCCAATGGTCACCTGCGCTTGTAGAACAATGTGCTGAACGCCAGCAGGAAATTCTGGACAACATCTGGAAAGCCTTAAAACCTGGAGGCTTTTTTATCTACAGCACTTGTACGTTCAACCGTCAGGAAAATGAAGAAATGGTCAACTATATCATAGATAATTATGATGCTGAATCCATTGAAATTCAAACTGAAGACAATTGGAATATCGCAAAAGGCATTGACACCCCATATCATTGCTACCGTTTCATGCCTCATCGCACTAACGGCGAAGGTCTGTTTGTTGCCGTACTGCAAAAAGCAGGGAATCCTACTGATACAAAAATAAAGTCCAACAAGAAAAAAAGCAAGAATCAACCAGTTTCAAAGGATTCAAAAGCATTAATCAAAACTCCTGAAAATTTTGAATTCGTTTCGGATGGAGAAATGATTAAAGCCTATGTAAAAGAGCAAGCTGAACGTATCAAATATATCGAAGAGCAAGCAAGAGTAATTTATTCAGGTATTGAAATTGCCACCATCAAAGGAAAGGACATCATTCCCGAACATTCATTGGCAATGAGCATTTATGCCAACTTCGCAAATTTGAAATGTTGCGATGTGGAATATGCACAAGCCATCCAATTTCTCCGTGGAGAATCATTTCCTTTAAATAATTTGGGCAATGGACATATCGTGATTACCTATAAGAATATACCT
>JAHHQT010000016.1 GCA_020026215.1 Muribaculaceae bacterium | reverse complement strand
GCTTGTTTCCAAGCAGCGAAACGACGTTCTGCTTCTTCTTGAGAGAAAGCGCCTTTTTTAACGCCACCCATAAGGTGTTTCATCATAAGTACACCTTCTTGAGAAAGAAGACGACGTACAGTGTCTGTTGGTTGTGCACCTACATTTACCCAATACAAAGCTCTTTCGAAATTTAAACTTATTGTAGCAGGATTAGTGTTCGGATTATAAGAACCTATCCTTTCAATAAATTTACCATCTCGTGGTGCCCTGCTGTCTGCGATAACAATAGGATAGAACGGATAACCTTTGCGGCCATGACGTTGTAATCTAATTTTTGTTGCCATTTAATTTGTAGTTTAAATTTTTGTATTAAGTTAATCGGGCGCAAAGATAAGACTTATTATTTGATAAATCAAATACTTTGCGTCCTTTTTTATTAATTTTCAGTTGGTTTAGCATTCTTCGTTGAACGGAGTTTTCGGAAGTAACCATTTCAGCATGAAGTAACCTACGAAACCTGAGATTAGAGAACCTAATAGAATACCTAATTTAGATGAGTTCAATAGGTCGAAGTGTGCTGCATCAGGGAATGACAAGTTGGCGATGAACAAAGATACGGTAAAACCGATACCACCAAGCATTGACACTGCTGAAATCATTTTCCAGTTTGATTTTGCAGGCATTGGAGTCAATCCAAGTTTGATTGACAACCAAGTGAATGAGAAGATTCCAATAAATTTGCCGAAGAACAAACCGCAAATGATGGCCAAACTAACACCGCTATATACATCAGAAATTGACATGCCGCCTAATTCGATACCTGCATTGGCAAATGCGAACAACGGAATGATGAAATAGGTGACAATTGGAGTAAGTGAATCTTCAAGGTCTTGAAGAGGAGAAATCACTTTATCAGAAGCGGATTCGATGCGTTTAAGCCAATCCATTTGAATCTTGGTAAGAATGTTCTTTTCCTTGTCGCTCTTTTCGAAGTTGGCATCGTCTTCTTTGTGAAAGTTAGAGATGCTGTCGCGAATGGTTTGGATGTATTTTTGTGGATTGTAAACTGGTTTTGCAGGGAGACAGAAGGCAACGATAACACCTGCGATTGTTGCGTGAACTCCTGAATTCAAGAACAAGTACCAAACCACGATACCGATTAGTAGATAGAATGATTTGCTGTGTACTCTCATCTTGCCACCGATAACCAATACGGCAATGGCAACAGCTGACCAAATTAGGTTCATATAGTTAATGTCTGAAGAGTAGCAAGTCGCGATAACCAAAATACCACCTATGTCGTCGGCTACAGCCAATGTTGTCAAGAAGATTTTTAGAGAGATGGGAACACGGTTCCCTAACATGGCTAATACACCAAGAGAGAAAGCAATGTCAGTTGCCATTGGGATAGCGCAACCTCTTGAATAATCAGTGCCTTGACTAAGAAGATAGAATATAACGACAGGAACAATCATAC
This sequence comes from Muribaculaceae bacterium, assembly GCA_020026215.1. Taxonomy (GTDB): domain Bacteria; phylum Bacteroidota; class Bacteroidia; order Bacteroidales; family Muribaculaceae; genus Limisoma. Next base: position 27,156 of record JAHHQT010000016.1, on the reverse strand, counting down.
CACCACAGGCTGCGATGATAGGAAGAAGGGCTTTCTTCACTGATGAAAGTTCACCGACCAGTACTTCACGTTTGATTTCAAGACCAATGCTGAAGAAGAAAACTGCCATTAATGCATCGTTGATGAAATCCTTTAGATTCATGGGATGACCGCCATGACTGAAAAGGTTGAAATCACCAATTTGTAGTCTTACAGGGTAGTTCCACAAATTTGCATAATATTCACTTACGACCGGAAGGTTGGCAACCACAAGTGCCAACACTGTAGCTATAATCAATGGGTTTCCCGCCTTGATATAGCTGGCGATCATTTTTCTTGCGGAATAAAATATTCCAGTTTTGGTTTCCATTTTTTATATGTGTTTTTTAGTTTTTTGTCAATAATCAGGATATTAATCCAATTTCAACACTGCCAAGAATGCTTTTTGAGGAACTTCGACAGAACCGATTTGTTTCATGCGTTTCTTACCTTTCTTTTGTTTCTCCAGAAGTTTGCGCTTACGGCTGATGTCACCACCATAACATTTTGCAGTAACGTCCTTACGTACGGCCTTGATGGTCTCACGAGCAATAATCTTAGCTCCGATAGCAGCTTGGATAGCGATGTCGAATTGTTGACGAGGGATAAGTTCTTTGAGCTTTTCGCACATTCTGCGGCCGAATGTAATTGAGTTATCCACGTGAGTTAGGGTACTCAATGCATCGACAGATTCACCATTCAAAAGAATATCCAATTTTACTAACTTGGATTCTCTAAAGTCGTGAATATGATAGTCGAATGAAGCGTAGCCTTTTGATATACTCTTCAATTTATCGTAGAAGTCAATCACAATTTCACCCAATGGCATATCAAATACTAATTCTACACGATTGCCCGAAATGAATTCTTGTTTTACCAATTCTCCTCGTTTACCAAGGCAAAGTGTCATAATCGGACCGATAAAGTCAGTGGTGGATATGATGGATGAGCGGATATATGGCTCTTCGATGTGTTCGATGAGTGTAGGGTCGGGAAGACCTGAAGGGTTGTGCACTTCGGTTTCGTTGCCTTTTTTGTCATAAACTTTGTAAGAAACGTTAGGTACGGTAGTAATGACATCCATGTCAAATTCTCTACCCAGACGTTCTTGTACGATTTCCATGTGAAGCAGTCCCAAGAAACCACAACGGAAACCAAATCCCAAAGCGGCAGATGATTCCGGTTGGAAGGTTAGGGATGCATCGTTTAGTTGAAGTTTCTCCAATGAAGCACGAAGGTTTTCAAAATCTTCTGTTTCGATAGGGTAAACTCCGGCAAATACCATCGGTTTTACTTCTTGGAAACCTTCGATTGCTTTTTCGCAAGGACGGTTGACATGGGTAATGGTATCACCCACTTTTACCTCGCACGAAGTTTTAATACCAGAAATGATGTAACCCACGTTGCCGGCAGAAAGTTCTTTGCGTTTGGAAAGGGTTAGTTTCAAAACGCCGACTTCGTCAGCATTATATTCTTTTCCTGTATTCACAAATTTCACAAGATCGCCTTCTTTGATAGTTCCGTTAAGAATCTTGAAGTAGGCGATGATACCGCGGAACGGATTGAATACAGAGTCGAAAATCAAAGCTTGTAGAGGTTCGTTGGCATCTCCTTTTGGAGCAGGAACTCTATCCACGATGGCATCAAGAATTTCAGGAACACCAATGCCTGTTTTGCCGCTGGCACGAATGATGTCTTCGCGGTCACAACCCAAAAGGTCAATAATCTGGTCTTCCACCTCATCTGGTTTGGCACTGTCCAAATCTACTTTGTTGACTACCGGAATAATTTCCAAGTCGTTGTCAATTGCCATGTATAGGTTGGAGATGGTTTGTGCTTGAATGCCTTGTGAAGCATCGACGATCAGCAATGCACCTTCACAGGCTGCAATGGAACGGGAAACTTCGTAAGAAAAGTCTACGTGTCCCGGAGTGTCGATAAGGTTTAAAGTATATTCTTGATTGTCTTTGATATACTGCATTTGAATAGCGTGGCTCTTGATAGTGATGCCTCGCTCACGTTCCAAATCCATGTCGTCAAGTACTTGGTTTTGTAAATCTTTACCTGACACAGTATTTGTTTGTTCCAATAGTCGATCGGCTAAAGTACTTTTCCCGTGATCGATATGCGCAATGATGCAAAAATTTCGTATATTCTTCATCTGTTATTTTAATTTCGGTACAAAATTACAGAAAAACTTTCAAGAATAAAACGGTTAAGAATGTCGAGACATCATATTTTTTGATTTTTTTTGCATCTATCTGTATAATCTATAATATTTTGAAGGCTTGTTTTTAGAGCGTTGGTCTATGTTCGGTCTTGTTCGAATACATATTTAATTTTTTTGTTGGAAAATATTTGAATGAATGAAATGGATATTTCGTTCAATTATAGTATCTTTGCACTGCAATATTAGTATTTATTCTTTAAGCACAATTAAAACTAAAATGGCTGAAAACAAAAAAATCAAAACTGCGTTAATTTCTGTATTTCACAAAGATGGATTGGAAGAAATGTTGCGTTTACTTAACGAATCAAACGTTAAATTTTTATCAACAGGTGGTACTCAAACATTCATTGAAAGCTTAGGCTATAAATGTGATGCTGTTGAAGATTTGACAGGTTATCCTTCAATTTTAGGCGGCCGCGTTAAAACGCTTCACCCAAATGTATTTGGAGGTATCTTGAATCGTAGAGACAATGAAGGCGACCAAGCTCAAATTGCAAAATACAAGATTCCTGAAATTGACCTTGTTGTAGTTGATTTGTATCCGTTCGTTAAGACCGTAGAGTCTAATGCATCTGAACAAGATATTATTGAAAAAATCGATATAGGTGGTATTTCTTTGATTAGAGCAGCTGCTAAAAACTTCAATGATGTAGTTATTGTTGCTTCTAAAAAACAATATCAACCATTGTGCGACATCCTTAAAGAAAGAGGAGAAGCTGCAACTTCATTGGAAGAACGTAAATTCTTCGCTAAAGAAGCATTTGCTGTTTCAAGCGAATATGATTCTGCAATCTTTAACTATTTTGATAAAGACACTCAATCAGACTTCAGATGTGCAGTTAATGAAAGCCGTCATTTGAGATATGGTGAAAACCCTCATCAAAACGGCCGTTTCTTTGGTGACTTCGATGCTATGTTTACACAATTGCACGGCAAAGAAATTTCTTACAACAACTTGTTGGATATTGATGCTGCTGTAAATTTGATTTCTGATTTTGAAGAAACAACTTTTGCTATTCTTAAACACAATAACGCTTGCGGTTTGGCTTCACGTGCCACTATCTTGGAAGCATGGAAAGATGCTCTTGCAGGTGACCCCGTTTCTGCATTTGGAGGTGTTTTGATTGCAAACAGAGAAATTGACAAAGCTACAGCTGAAGAAATGAACAAAATTTTCTTCGAAGTAGTTATCGCTCCTTCTTACACTGAAGAAGCATTGGAAGTTTTGAAACAAAAGAAAAACAGAATTATCCTTGTCATCAAGGAATTCAACTTGCCGAAAGTTCAATATCGTTCAGTTTTGAATGGTGTTCTTCGTCAAGACAAAGATACTTATGTTGAATCTAAAGACGATTTGAAACAAGTCACTGTAAAAGGTTTGACTGATGAACAAATCGAAGATTTGCTATTCGCTAACAAGATTGTTAAACACAGTAAGAGTAACGCAATCGTTTTGGCAAAAGGCAAACAATTATGTGCAAGCGGTATCGGTCAAACATCACGTGTTGATTCATTGAAACAAGCTATCGAAAAAGCTCATTCATTCGAATTCGATTTGAATGGCGCAGTGATGGCTTCAGATGCATTCTTCCCATTCGCTGACTGTGTTGAAATCGCGCACAAAGCTGGTATTACAGCTGTAATTCAACCGGGCGGTTCAATTCGTGACAATGACACAGTTGAATATTGCGACAAAAATGACATCGCAATGGTAATGACCGGTGTACGTCATTTCAAACATTAATAACTAAGAATTATTTATGGGTCTTTTCTCATTTACACAAGAAATTGCTGTCGATTTGGGTACAGCGAATACAATTATTATCCATAATGATAAGATAGTTGTAGATGAGCCTTCTTATGTAGCACTCGATTCCAGAGGTAAATTGGAAGCTGTTGGCGAGAGGGCTAAGATGATGCAAGGAAAGGAAAACTCAAATATAAAAACTATCCGTCCTCTTCGAGACGGTGTGATTGCTGACTTTAACGCAGCTGAACTTATGATCAGAGGCTTGATCAAGATGGTTAGCTCAAAAAGCAGATGGTTTTCTCCTTCATTGCGTATTGTAGTGTGTATTCCTTCTGGTAGTACAGAAGTTGAAATCCGTGCCGTTCGTGACTCAAGTGAACATGCCGGTGGTCGTGATGTATATATGATTTACGAACCAATGGCTGCTGCTTTGGGTATCGGTTTGGATGTGGAAGCTCCAGAAGGTAACATGATAGTCGATATAGGTGGTGGAACAACTGAAATCGCTGTGATTTCATTAGGCGGTATCGTTACAAATAAAAGTATTCGTATCGCTGGAGACGTTCTTACCGATGATATTCAAGAACACATGCGTAGAGCTCACAATGTGAAAGTGGGTGAACGTATGGCGGAATTAATTAAAATTAATGTCGGTTCTGTATTGACAGAATTGGAGAATCCACCAGAAGACTTTATTGTGAAAGGTCCGAATGTGATGACAGCTCTTCCTATGGAAGTTCCTGTTTCCTATCAGGAAATTTCTCACAGTATTGAAAAATCTATTTCAAAAATCGAAGCTGCTGTGTTAAGTGCATTGGAAAACACTCCTCCTGAATTGTATGCTGATATTGTTGACAACGGTATTTATTTGTCAGGTGGTGGTGCATTGTTGCGCGGTTTGGATAAACGTTTGACTGAGAAAATCGGTATCAAGTTTATCGTCGCTGACGACCCATTGCATGCAGTTGCTAAAGGAACAGGTATTGCTCTAAAGAACATTAATCGTTTCTCTTTCTTGATTCGATAATTAATGCTTTTTAAATAGGGCTACGTAAATATAAGAAGGTAAAGTGTTTTTTTCTTTACCTTCTATTTGCGTTTTTAAAGGTAGCTATATTTCATCTAATTGATAATATTATATAAGTGCGTAATTTAATTGATTTTTTAGTACGTCATTTTTCTTGGTTTGTATTTCTATTCTACTTGGTAATAAGTTGTTTCTTATTATTTCAGAATAATCCATACCAACAATATGTCTATTTGACGTCGGCCAATAATGTGTCTGCTTCCACCTATAAGGCAGTCAGCAATGTGACGTCGTATTTTGATTTGCAGTCCATCAATCAGGACTTGCATGAACGCAATGCGTTGTTGGAAATGGAAGTAATCAATTTGAAACGACAGTTGAACGACTATAAGATTTTGAATACAACCGACACTCTTGCATTGCCGGATTCTGTGGCAAGTAATTTCACTTATCACTTTGCAACGGTAATCAACAATAGTATTTCAAAAACGATGAACTACATTACTATCGATAAAGGCGAAGTTGACGGTATTGAACCGGAGATGGGAGTCGTTGACCAAAACGGTGTGGTCGGAATTGTCAGTGTTGTCAGCAAAAATGCTGCGCGTGTCATTTCTTTGTTGAACCCGAATATGCGGCTTTCCTGCAAGGTGAAAAATTCGGACAGCTTTGGTAGTATGATATGGGACGGCAAGAGTCCGTACTATGCCATTCTTGAAGAAATGCCGAGACATATCAAATACATGAAGGGGGATACCATAGTTACCAGTGGCTATTCTTCTGTCTTCCCGGCAGGATTGATTGTCGGTACGATTGATGAAGTGGACAAGTCGCGTGATGACAACTTCTATTCTTTGAAAGTGAAACTTTCTACCGACTTTACGAGATTGGGTACAGTCAGAGCTATCAAAAGCAATATGGCTGATGAATTAAAAACTATTGAATCAGAAAACTAATGTCAAAGCAAATACTCAATTTTATATTTCTATACATCATATTGTTGCTTGCACAAGTGCTGATTTGCAACAATGTGTGCTTATTCAACATTGCAACACCTTTTGTTTTCTTGTTTTTCATCATTCGATTGCCGATTCAGATTTCAGTTAACTGGATGATGACCATTTGTTTCTTTGCAGGTTGGGTGGTTGACATTTTTTCTGATACACAGGGGATGAATGCTCTGGCATGTCTTGTTATGGGTGCGTCAAGAGGTAAAATCTTGGACTTATATGTTCCGCGTAGAGACGAAATTACGAACCCGATTCCTTCCATGAAGAGTTTGGGAATTGGTGTTTATTTAAAATATATGCTTACAATGGTGTTATTGTTTTGTTTGATTATAACATTTGTTGAAGCCTTTACTTTGAAAAACTTTTGGCTGTCTATGCTTAGAGCTGTAGGCAGTACATTATTCACATTCGTTTTACTTCTGGGTATCGATGGCTTAGTTAATACGAAGAATGAAAAAAGACTATAATTTAGAGAAACGAAAATATATCATTGGCGGTGTGCTGATTGTATTGGCTTTAATCTATCTTGTCAGACTGTTTGAGCTGCAAGTGCTCGACCCGACATATAAGATTAATGCTGATTCTAATGCCTTTCTTAGAAAAACTATATATCCGTCCAGAGGTACGTTGAGAGATCGTAACGGCAAGTTGGTGGTGTATAATCAGCCTGCATACGACGTAATGGTCATTCCTCGCGAGATTGGGAATTTTGATACAGTGGACTTGTGCCGTACATTGCGTTTGGACATTGAGGATCTGCGTACACGTTTCCGCGACATGAAGGACCGAAGGAAAAACAGAGGATATTCTCCAAATTCACAACAAGTCTTAATCACACATATTTCTGCACAGGACTATTCTCGTTTGCAGGAAAAATTATATCGTTTTCCGGGATTCTTCATCCAAAAGAGAATTTTGCGTCAGTATGAATATTCTGCCGCAGCCAATCTTGTCGGTAATATTCGTGAAGCCAATCCTTCGGAAATTGAAAAGGATACTTACTATCGTCCCGGTGACTACATCGGCGACTCCGGTATAGAAAAAAGTTACGAGACCTATTTGCGTGGTGTGAAAGGTCAGGAAATCCTGATACGTGATGCTTTGGGTCGTATCAAGGGAAGATATGAAAATGGAGCTAAGGATATTGCTCCTATTTCGGGAAAAGACTTGAAGTTGAGCATTGACATCGAATTGCAACGCTATGGTGAAAAACTGATGAAAGGTAAAATCGGTGCAATCGTTGCCATTGAACCTAAAACGGGTGAAATCTTGGCGATGGTTTCAAGTCCGACTTATGACCCTCATTTGTTGATTGGGCGTGAGCGAGGAAAGAATTACCGTAAATTGGTAAATGATAAATACAAGCCTTTATATGACCGCGCTATCATGGCGGCATATCCCCCAGGCTCAACTTTCAAGCCGACACAAGGACTGATTTTCCGTCAGGAGAAAATCATTGACTTGAATACGTCTTTCAATTGCTATAGAGGATATATCAATGGTGGCTTGCGAGTAGGTTGTCACGGACACGAATCGCCAATTACTTTGAAACCAGCGATACGTACTTCATGTAACGCTTTCTTCTGTTGGGGATTGAAGAGCATGATTGACCGTCGTAGCAAATACGGTTCTCCAGCCAAGGCATTTGAAATTTGGAAAAATTACATGGTAGAATTGGGCTATGGCTATCGTTTGGGGGTGGATTTGCCCGGGGAAAGCCGCGGTTTTATTCCTAATAGTAAATTCTACAACAAGATATATGGCGAGGATCGTTGGAGTGCCAATACCATAATATCCATTGCTATCGGTCAGGGTGAAATATTGGCGACTCCATTGCAGATTGCCAATTTTGCAGCAACTGTTGCCAACCGAGGCTATTATGTGACTCCTCATGTGGTAAAAGAAATACAAGATACCGTTTTGCCTGATATTTACTATCAAAAGCACAGACCATCTATCAAAACTGAATATTTCAATGATATTGCAGAAGGTATGAGAATGGCGGTTATTGGTGGTACTTGCCGATATGCCCAGTTCGGTGATGTCGAGATTTGTGGTAAGACTGGTACCGCTCAAAACCCTCACGGACGTGACCACTCTGCATTTATGGGATTTGCTCCGATGAATGATCCGAAAATTGCCATTTGTGCTTATGTGGAAAATGCCGGTTTCGGAGCGACCTTTGGGGTGCCAATTGGCAGTTTGATGATGGAAATGTATTTGAACCGTAAAATCAGCGACAACAGAAAATATTTGGAAGACCGTATGTTAACTTCAAATACTATTATGTATAGCGGTGTAAAGAAACACTAACTATAAAATTCAAAAAGGCTATGATAAACAAAGATATAAAAGAAAAAAATTGGCAAATTATAGAAAGTGAATACCTTTTCAAACGTCCTTGGTTGACTGCGAGAAGAGACACGGTGAAAATGCAAAATGGCAATATTATTCCCGAATTCTACGTTTTGGAATATCCTGATTGGGTGAATATCATTGCTATTACTGAAGATGAAAAATATGTAATGATCCGTCAATACCGCCATGGTATTCAAGAGACACGTTATGAACTTTGCGCGGGGGTGGTTGATCCTGGAGAAGATGCATTGACTGCTGCCAAACGTGAATTGTTGGAAGAAACAGGATTCGGTGAAGGTGAGTGGTCCAAGCTAATGACTATTTCAGGCAATTCAAGCACTACCAATAATATGACGCATTGCTTTATTGCAAAAGGTGTACGCCAAATTTCTACCCAACACTTGGAATCATCGGAAGATATTTCAGTTTGTATCTTGACTAAGGATGAATTACGAGAATTATTGGTGGATAATGAAATTGTACAATCGTTGATGTTAGCTCCATTGTGGAGATATTTTGCTGAGAACAACCTATTGTAGTTAGGGTAATTGCTTTTTATTATTTAATTCACTATATTTGTTACATAGTAATTTAATACATTTATTCTATGACTGCTCAATTAAAAGAATTATATAAAAAAGTAACTGGCGAAGAACCTGTTTCAATCGAAGAACTTCCTTCTTCCGGCTCAAACCGTCGTTATTTCCGCTTGTCGGGTGTTCAATCATTAATTGGTGTGATTGGTACTTGCGTTGAGGAAAATAAGGCATTCTTGTATATGGCTGACCATTTTTTACAAAAAGGTTTGCCTGTACCTAAGGTTTATGCACATGCAGATGATTTCATGTCGTATATTCAAGAAGATTTAGGAGATGAATTGCTTTTCAACGCTATTGAAAAGGGTCGTAAGACTACCGTTTTCAGCGATGAAGAAAAAACTTTGTTGACTAAGGCTATCCGTCTTCTCCCAGATATTCAATTTGCTGGTGCTGATGGCTTCGATTTCAATTATTGTTATCCTGCTTCAGAATTCAACAGCCGTTCTATCCTTTGGGATTTGAATTACTTTAAATATTGTTTCTTGAAGGCGACAGGATTGGATTTCTTGGAAGACAAATTGGAAGATGATTTCCAAAAGATGTCAGATGTGTTGCTTCGCAGTTCATCTGCAACTTTCATGTATCGTGATTTCCAATCTCGCAATGTGATGATTAAAGATGGTAATCCATGGTTGATTGACTTTCAGGGTGGTCGTAAAGGTCCATTCTACTATGACGTGGCATCATTCCTATGGCAAGCCAAGGCAAATATGCCTGATTCATTGCGCAAGGAATTGATAGGTGAATATATTGAGGCTTTGAGAAAATATCAACCGGTGGACGAACATTATTTCTATGCTCAATTGCGTCACTTTGTATTGTTCCGTACACTTCAAGTTTTGGGAGCTTACGGATTCAGAGGTTACTTCGAAAAGAAACCTCATTTCATCCAAAGTGTTCCGTTTGCAATAGAAAATCTTCGTAATCTATTGGTTGAACCTTATTCTGAATATCCATACTTGGATAAGTTGCTTCGTGAATTGGTGAACATGAAACAATTCACTGATGATTTGGAAAAACGTTCATTGACTGTCAAAGTGATGAGCTTTGCCTATAAGAAAGGTATTCCAAATGATACATCAGGTAATGGTGGTGGTTATGTATTTGACTGCCGTGCCGTAAATAATCCAGGTAAATACGAACGTTACAAACCGTTTACAGGATTGGATGAACCAGTCATTACTTTCTTGGAAAATGATGGCGAAATTTTGGAATTCTTGAAACATGCGACTTCTTTGGTTGATGCTTCTGTGAAACGCTACATCGAACGTGGCTTCTCTAATTTGATGATTTGTTTTGGCTGTACAGGAGGTCAACACCGTTCTGTATATTGTGCACAACATTTGGCAGAACACCTGAACAAGGAATTCAATGTTAAGGTGGAATTGACTCACCGTGAACAAAATATCGAGCAAACATTCAAGGCTAAATTTTAAGCATGAAAGCATTAGTTTTTGCTGCAGGCTTGGGTACAAGATTACGCCCGTTGACCAATAATATGCCTAAAGCATTGGTGCCTGTTGGTGGTGTACCGATGTTGGAGCGTGTTATACGTAACTTGATTAGTTATGGTTTCGATGAAATTATTGTCAATGTTCATCACTTTGCCGATCAAATTATTGATTTTTTGAAAGAAAAGGATAATTTCGGGGTGAAAATCATTGTCAGTGACGAACGTGATGAATTGTTGGAAACCGGTGGTGGTATCTTGAAAGTTAGAAAATATTTGGAAGGGGATGAACCTTTCTTAGTACATAATGCAGATATTCTTACGGATTTGGATTTGTCGAAATTGGTGGAATATCATCAAGCTAACAATGCGGATGTTACACTATTGGGTGCCCATCGTCAAACCCAGCGTTACTTATTGTTTGACCAGAAATTGGTATTAAAAGGTTGGTGCAATAAGGCAACAGGAGAGGTGAAACCGCAAGGTTTAGAATATATACCGGGGAAATATGAGGAATTTGCTTTTGGCGGTATTCACATGATTTCTCCAACAATTTTTGATACATTGCAGAATTATGCCACTGAACATAAATTTTCAATTGTGCCGTACTATTTGTCAGTTTGTGACAAATTGAAAATTCAATGTTATTCAGCAACAAACTACAGTTGGTTTGATGTTGGGAAGATGGAAACTCTACGCATGGCTGAAGAATGGGTGGCAAAGAATAAATAGATGAAAATTCGATAAAATAAAAGGCTGTTACCAAGATGGTGACAGCCTTTTTTATTTTAAATCGATAACAAATTAAATGTTTATTATTTTTTGCAGTGGTTGAACGTGAAATTCATTCCAAAAGCCAAGTTCACTTTTGCTCTGTTCAAAGGTATGCCTTCTTTAGATTATTTAAAAGGAATATAATCACTGCCAATAAAGAAGTTGAATCCTTTAGGACAGAAGTTCAGCATCAAACCTACTGATTGAGCTACGTTGGAAACAGAGCCGTTGATTGTGGCGTGGAACCATCTTGCTGGGCGGAAGTTGGCTGTCGCCATCAATTCTGTCCAAACGTGTGGCATTCCAACTCTTGTTGAGGATAGCAAACCAAATGAAATTTTGTTTCTAAGAATTGCATATTCTGCACCTACATTAATAGTTGTAGCCAATTTCTGCATGGATTTGACTTCAGTATTGTTTTCGAAACGAATCAAAGATCTCAAGTCTTCCTTGATTTGGTCTGTTTCTTGTTTTAATGGAGAATCACCTGTGATAGGGTCTTTCTCAGCGCCAAAGTGATGAAAGCCTTCGAATTCAAAAGGGTCTGGACTTACCAGTGCTTCTGCTCCTTCCCAAGAAATAAAGCCAAGGTCTGTTACAGACGCAGAAAGTCTTAGGCTATTAAGTAATTTCCAAGAGACGCCTAAGTCAAGACCGAACCCCATCCCGTCAGCTCCAAATGTACCTGTATCGAAATTATCAATTTCACCATTTTCTTTGTATTGAACCTGTAACCCAGGTGTTAGGAATGTACGACCATTTTCTTTGATGATCCATTTGTCTTGTGACATGTGGATATTTAAACGCTCAATTTCTGCCTCACCGCTTAGAATACCGACAAGAATCTTAAGTTTTGCACCGATGGTGATTTTATCCGTGATTTTGTGAGAATGGCCCAATGCCACTTCAGCAAAGTTGTGACTGCTAAAGTTGATGCCTTGAATATCGTAATTGGTGTCGGGAGTGTCTAATTGACCTATTTTAGCAAACTCAAACAATTCGTAGGGCAAATAGATTCCTGAAATGGAACGGGCAGAAACCTCAATGGTGTTGTAACCGCCGATGCCTTTGAACCCACAGGAAATAATGCCAATTCTTATATCATTTTCAATGATATTGTTGTCTTTCAATTTTCCAAGAAATTCTTCGTTGGAAACGCTTTTGTTTAGGGCTGTCACCATTTCGTTACCTATGGGATAAAGGAATGTGCCAAGTCCCACGTTTGAATTTAGACCGATTTGTATTCCTCCCAATGCTGGCATACTGACATAGTTGAAATCCGGGGTTAATGCTGGGTTCAATGCATGTTTTGTCGGCATATTCTCCATGAAATAAGAAGAATGAGGGGCTTGCCCATTAGCAGAAAATGATGCAATAGCTAATACGATGATATAGATATATGATTTTAGTTTCATAGTAGTAATATTAATTGATAGTTATACCTTTAGGTAATTTAGCTTTTAGGGAAATTAAAACGTACTGTGACGGATTAAGGGTGATTCTATCCATAGAGCTTTTGCCCTTAATGTTGATTTCCAATCGGTCAACTTCTGTCAATGCGCCTGGTACAATTTCCTTGATGTTGACGATTTTGCTCTCTATTTTTGCAGATTGGTTAAAACCTGCAATTTTAATATTACTATCTATGTGAACTCTATCGGTCATTTTGTTACCAGCTATATCAAATGGAGTAACATTGATGACCAAATCAAGTGGCAACATATTTTGGATGTCCAAGTCCAACTGTATTTCTTCTATTAAGTCAATAATATCGGAAATATCCTTTTGAATATTATTGAAAGATTCTACATAGGCAATTTGAGAATTTATCCCGAAGTCAAAAGGAATACGGACCTTATATTCAGCTGAAGTGGATTTCTCAACTCCCAATTCATAAAAATGTTCTTGGTTTTGGTCAATCGTTACAGTTGGGCTGATTTTTACAGAATGAGGAACAGTCTCTATAATTTGAGTCAATTCAGGGTTTACCACCTTGGTGAATCCTTCAGGAACAACAATATCATCGTTGTTGGTAAGAATGAATTGAGAAGTTACAGGAGTGGTGTAATCTATCGCTTTTGCAATATTGAACGATGCATCAACTTCTTGGTTGATGGAATTACCGATTTCATCAAATGCCTTGAAGTTCAAATTGGTAATGAAGGGGATGCCGGAAGGGTTCTCAATACTGATTTTTGAATAAAGTCTGTTTAATTCAATCTTGGTATCCTTGTCTTTCAATAATTCAGGAAGATCATTGAAAATGATGTCTTGTGCATCTACTTTGATTTCTGGATTGATTTTGCCAGTAATCTTTTTAATCTCAATATTTGGGACAACGAAAGATGTCATAATCTGCATGGATGACAATTCGTCGCCTGTAGCATTTTTTGCTGTCGCAGAGATGTTACCCTTACAATGTATCACGTCAATAAGATTGATAGTGTTATTGATAATTTTAGGTAGATTCTTGATGCCTAAAATATGCAATTTCACTTTATTCAATGCAGTTGCATCAATAGGAGTGTTGAGGGTAAGTGTATTGGTGCTATTGTCAAAGTTTGGGTTGTTGTTATCAAATTGAATAATATCGGGAAAATCAATTTTAAAATGGTTGATTTTGACATCAGTTAATTTTGATGCAGTAGTCTTGTCGGTAAAATCCAATTGGAGGTTTAGTTCTGTATCGATAGGGATAATTTCAAAAGAATGCAATTCTTTGACCTCTTCTGGAATGTCGATGGTTGAATTGATATGCATATCGTACTCTACATCATCATTAATTCTGTAGTCGATAGGAATAAAACTTCCACTTTCACCGGCATTTACTTTAACCATGGTCGGTGCAATTGAAATGTCGTCGATGATGATAGTTTTAACCAATGGAGCATTGAAGGAAATAGTGCCTGATTCGTCAATACAATAATTCCCATTTTCGTCTATGCCAATTTCATCATTTAGTTCAATGATACGTGATAATGTTAAAGTATCAGTTTGACCAACTGGTACATACAAACATCCACCAATATTGATATCGGTATTGATATCTTTTGACAGATCATAATTTGAATCGCACGATTGAGTGCCTGACAACGCTAGCAAAGTTGTAATAGAAAATAAAAATTTTCTGTTAAAACAAGTTCTCATTTTAAATAATAGGTATTTAGGTTTTTACTAATTTACTTTTTTTACAGTATATACGGTATATTAAGGTTGTAGAATGTGAATGTATAGGTTGTAGATAGGTAATAAAGATGTGTATAAAAGAAAATAAGGCCAATGGTTTCATTGGCCTTATTTTAAATTTGATTTGACTTAAATCAAATTGTATTTTTTGAATACTTTGCCGATTTTTTCAAGAGCATAGTCTAATTGCTCTTTAGTGTGAGTGGCCATAAGACTGAATCGGATCAAAGTATCGTTTGGTGCTACTGCAGGAGAAACAACAGGGTTTACAAAAATACCTTCTTCAAACAAATCGTGAGTGATTGTGAATGTTAGATTGTTGTCTCTAATGTACAAAGGTATGATTGGAGTTTCTGTGTGACCGATTTCGCAACCAAGGTTTTTGAAACCTTCCAATGCGTAGTGAGTCAAGTCCCACAAGTGTTGTTGACGTTCTGGTTCGCTTTCCATAATGTCCAAAGCAGCATTGACAGCAGCTGTTGAAGCTGGAGTGATACTTGCTGTGAAGATATATGAACGAGAGAGGTGACGCAAGTAGTTGGTGATTTCTTTGTCACAAGCAATAAATCCACCCAATGAAGCGAAAGATTTACTGAATGTACCCATAATCAAATCAACGTCTTTAGTTACGCCGAAGTGGTCACAAGTACCACGACCGCCTTTACCAAATACGCCAATACCATGAGCTTCGTCAACCATGATAGTTGCATCGTATTTTTTAGCTAATTCTACAATTTGAGGTAGTTTTGCAACGTCACCTTCCATTGAGAATACGCCGTCGGTTACGATAAGTTTAACTTTATCTGGAGCACATTTTTGAAGTTGTTTTTCTAACGACTCCATATCATTGTGCTTGTATTTAAGAGAATTTGAGAATGACAATCTGCGGCCTTCGATGATTGAGGCGTGATCTTGTTCATCCCATAGAATATAGTCCTCACGACCAGTAAGACAAGAGACAACACCCAAGTTTACTTCAAAACCTGTTGAGTAAATCATTGCATCTTCTTTGCCAACATACGCAGCAAGACGAGCTTCCAATTGTTTGTGGATATCCAAAGTTCCATTCAAGAAAGGAGAACCGGCACAGCCTGTACCATATTTCTTAATTGCGTTGATGGCAGCTTCTTTGATTTTTGGGTGGTTTACCAAACCTGTGTAGCAGTTAGAACCGAACATCAATACTTTTTTACCATTGATAAGTACTTCTGTGTCTTGTTCACTTGCAATTGCTCTAAAATAAGGATAAATGCCTGCCGCTTTAGCTTTTTGCGGCTCATCGTATTTAGCTAATTTTGCTTGTAATAGCTTCATAGTTTATTTAAGATGTTTTTTATGTTTATAAACTATCTGTATAATTTCATTTTATAACAGGCTACAAATTTACAAAAAAAAATTGATATGCGTCTTTTTTCTCAAAAAAGAATGCACGTTGGGGCAAAAGTGTGCAGTATTTCATTTTTTATGACGTTTAATGGGTATAAATTTTACTTTAATATAAAAAATATTTAATTTTGTAATTCTAAAAACGTTTAAGTTAAGATGGAGTTAACAGCAAAGCAATTAGCAGAAATTGTAAAAGGCGAAGTCGTTGGTGATGAAGGAGCTAAAATCACTAATTATGCGAAGATTGAAGAGGCTCATGAAGGTTCACTGACTTTTTTAGCTAATCCTAAATATACACATTATATATATACAACTAAAGCATCGGTGGTCTTGGTCAACAAGAAATTTGAACCGGAAAAAACAATTTCAGCCACATTAATTAAAGTGGAAGATCCGTATGCTACTTTGGCCATGCTTTTAAACATGGTTAGTGCTATGCAACCACAAAAGAAGGGTATCGAAAGCCCTGTTTATGTGTCTGAAGGAGTGGAAGTTCCCGATGATATTTATTTGGGCGCATTTGCATATATTGGTCAAAATGTAAAAATAGGAAAAAACGTAAAAATTTATCCTCAATGCTATATTGGTGATAATGTCACTATTGGAGACAATGTATTGTTGTATTCAGGTGTGAAAGTTTACCAAGGATGTGAAATTAAGAATAACTGTATTATTCATTCCGGAGTGGTTATCGGTAGTGATGGCTTTGGTTTTGCTCCGAAGGACGGTAGTTATGAAAAAATTGCACAAATTGGTCGCGTAATCATCGAAGAGGATGTTGAAATAGGAGCTAATACTACAGTTGACCGTGCAACTATGGGTGCAACAGTAGTGAAGAAAGGTGTTAAACTTGACAACTTGATTCAGGTGGCTCACAATGTTGAAATTGGTGAACATACTGTTATTGCAGCACAAACCGGTATTGCTGGCTCTGTCAAGATAGGTAAGCACAATATGATTGGCGGTCAAGTGGGATTTGCTGGTCACATCACCATTGGTGACAATAATCAAATCGGTGCTCAATCCGGTATTCATGCAAATCCTGGAGACGGTAAGGTGATTATTGGTTCTCCGGCGGTGGATGCTCGTATGTTTATGAAACAATCGGCTTATTTGAAACGCCTTGGTGACATGTATAATTCTATACGTGAAATAGAAAAGGAATTAAATAATTTGAAAAAATAGATATTCATTATGAAGCAATGTACGTTAAAAAACTCATTCACCCTTAAAGGTAAAGGGTTGCATACAGGTTTGGAAATTAATGCTACATTTAAACCTGCACCAGATAACTTTGGTCGTAAATTCCAAAGATTAGATATTGAAGGTTCTGAACCTGTTGAAGCTGTTGCTGAAAATGTCGTTGAGACTTGTCGTGGAACTGTAATCGCTCACGGTGACGTTAAGATTTCAACTATCGAACATGCTATGGCAGCTTTGTATGCTATGGGTGTTGACAACTGTTTGATTGAATTGGACGGTCCTGAAATGCCAATCCTTGACGGTAGTGCTAAACTTATCGTTGAAAAAATTCAAGAAGTTGGCATTGAAGAACAAAAAGAAGAAGTATTGACTTATGTCGTTAAACAACGTACTGTAGTTAAAGACGATAAAACAGGTGCTTCAATCTGTGTGATTCCAGATGATGATTTCTGTGTTGATGTAATGATTGAATTCAATTCTTGCGTATTGTCAAACCAATTTGCAACTATGGATTCTTTGGAAGAATTCCCTAAAGAAATTGCAGCAAGCCGTACATTCGTATTTGTACGTGAAATCGCTGAATTGGTTAAACACGGACTTATCAAGGGCGGTGATTTGGATAACGCAATTGTTATCTATGATTCACCAATCGAACAAGCTGAATTGGATAACTTGGCTGATATGATGAATGTTCCTCACAAACACGTATCAGAATATGGTTTCATTAATAATAACGAATTGGTATTCAAGAACGAGCCTGCACGCCATAAATTGCTTGACGTTGTAGGTGATGTCGCTTTGATTGGCCGTCGTGTTCAAGGTAGAATCATTGCTACTTGCCCGGGACATACAATCAATACAACATTCTCTAAGAAGATTCGTCGTGAATTGAAACGTCAGGAAATTCAAGCTCCTGTTTATAATCCAAACAATGAACCATTGATGGACGTAAACAGAATCCGTGAATTGCTTCCTCACAGATACCCATTCTTGTTGGTGGATAAAATTATCGAAAAAGGAGAAAAGTATATCGTTGGTGTAAAGAACGTTTCTGGTAATGAACCATTCTTCCAAGGTCACTTCCCAACAGAACCAGTAATGCCGGGTGTATTGCAAATTGAAGCAATGGCTCAAACTGCAGGACTTTTGGTGTTGAGCGGTGTTGAAGATCCTGAAAGTTACTCAACTTATTTCATGAAGATTGACAATGTGAAGTTCCGTCAAAAAGTAGTTCCTGGAGACACTTTGATTTTCCATGTATCTTATATGACTGACCTCCGTCGTGGTTGTGCCTATATGAAGGGATATGCTTTTGTAGGTGACAAGATCGTTTCAGAAGCAGAGTTCATGGCCCAGATTATAAAAAATAAATAATATAAATATATGAAACAACCTTTGGCTTATGTCCATCCGGACGCTAAAATTGCATCAAATGTGGTGATTGACCCGTTTGTTACAATTGACCGAAATGTAGAAATTGGGGAGGGTACACGTATCCTTAGCAATGTTACAATTATGGAAGGTGCCCGAATTGGTAAGAATTGTACTATTTTTCCAGGGGCAGTTATTGGAGCTATTCCACAAGATTTGAAATTCAAAGGAGAAGAAACACTCGCAATCATTGGAGACAATACAACATTGCGTGAATGTGTAACTGTGCATCGTGGTACTGCATCTCGTGGTAAAACTGTAGTAGGTAGCAACTGCTTGATTATGGCTTACACCCACGTTGCTCACGATTGTGTATTAGGTAACAATATCATCATATCAAACGCTGCTCAAATTGCAGGAGAAGTCGAAATTGACGATTTTGCTGTGATTGGCGGTGGTGCTTTGATTCACCAATTCTGTCATATCGGTGCTCACGTTATGTTGCAGGGTGGTGCTTTGGTAAACAAGGATATCCCTCCATTCGTAAGAGCTGCCCGCGAACCTATTTCATACGCAGGTATCAACTCAGTAGGTTTGCGTCGTCGTAACTTTACAAACGAGCAGATTCGTGATATCCAAGAAGTTTATCGTTATCTATATTTGTCAGGCTATAACAATTCAGACGCTATTGAACGCATTGAAGCTGAATTGGCAGCTACTAAGGAAAGAGATGAAATTGTCATGTTTGTGAAAAATTCAAAACGTGGTATCATCAAAGGTTACTTGTAGTAGATACATAGACTCAAAATATAAAAGTCCGGTTAAGTTTTAATCGGACTTTTGTTTTATTATAAAAATACGCGATTTATTTGTTTTTAGGTAGCAGATAATATGAATTTTAACCAATTATAATATAACAATATTTAGAATACGCCTAAAAATAACTAATTTTGTATTTAGATGTAACTTATAGACTTTTTATACTTGAAATGATTTCAGTACAGAACTTGAGCGTTGAATTTAATTGTACAGCGCTATTCAAAGAAGTAAATTTTGTAATCAATAAAAAAGATAAAATCGCTCTTGTCGGGAAGAACGGAGCCGGAAAATCTACAATGTTAAAGATTATTGCCGGTTTGCAGAAACCTACCACAGGAGTTGTATCTGTACCCAATGACATCACTATAGGTTATCTTCCTCAACAAATGATTTTGTCGGATACCCGTACTGTTTTGGAAGAAGTGAAGACTGCTTTCGGGGAGATTGACACATTGAAGAAACACTTGGAACAAGTCAATAAAGAATTATCGACCCGAATAGACTATGAAAGTGAAGGATATCAGCATTTGATTGACAAAATGTCAAGCCTCAATGAAATTATATTGATGAAGGAAAGTGATAATGGAGAGGCAGAAGTCGAGAAAACTTTGTTGGGATTAGGTTTCTTGCGTACGGATTTTAACCGCAATACTTCTGAATTTAGTGGCGGTTGGCGTATGCGTATTGAATTGGCAAAATTGCTTTTGCAACGTCCTGATGTTTTGTTGCTGGACGAACCTACTAACCACTTGGATATTGAATCTATCCAATGGCTTGAAAACTTCTTGAAAACGAAAGCCAATGTGGTATTATTGGTATCACACGATAAGGCGTTTATTGATAATATTACATCGCGTACCATCGAGATTTCATGCGGGAAGGTCTATGACTACCGTGTGAATTATTCGAAATTCTTGGATTTGAGGAAAGAACGAGTGGAACAGCAAATGCGTGCATTCCAAAACCAACAAAAACAAATTCAAGAAACAGAAGACTTTATTGAACGTTTCAGATATCAGGCTACCAAGGCTGTACAGGTTCAAAGTAGAATCAAGCAACTTGCTAAAATCGAGTTGATTGAAGTGGATGAGGTCGATAACTCTCACTTGAACCTGAAATTTCCACCTGCTCCGCGTTCTGGAGACTATCCTGTGATTTGCGAAGGCGTAGGCAAACGCTATGGCGACCATCAAGTGTTTGACAATGTCGATTTCATTATCAAGCGTGGTGAGAAAGTGGCATTTGTCGGCAAGAACGGAGAGGGTAAGTCAACTTTGGTGAAATGTATTATGAACGAAATTGATTTCGACGGAAATTTGAAAATCGGTCATAACGTGAAGATTGGTTACTTTGCACAAAACCAGGCCTCTTTGCTGGATGGTGAGATTACAGTATTCGATACCATTGATCAAGTTGCCGTAGGGGATATTCGTACAAAAATACGTGATATTCTTGGTGCGTTTATGTTTGGTGGTGAGGCTTCTGACAAAAAGGTGAAGGTGCTTTCCGGAGGTGAAAGGACACGTTTGGCAATGATTCGTCTATTGCTTGAACCGGTCAACTTGCTGATTCTCGATGAGCCTACCAACCACTTGGATATTAAGACAAAGGATGTTTTGAAACAAGCTATCAAGGATTTCGACGGAACGGTGATTGTCGTATCTCACGACCGTGATTTCTTGGACGGATTGGTTGAAAAAGTATATGAATTCGGAGGCGGCAGGGTGCGAGAACATTTGGGCGGTATCTATGAATTCCTTCGAAATAAGAATATGGAGTCTCTTAAGGAGATTGAGACACAGAAAACTGAAACCAAAACTGCTGACAAACCACAGGTAGAAAGCAAGAACAAAAGGTCGTATATCGAACAAAAGGAATATGACAAGATGCTCCGCAAGTTTGAAAAGCGAGTGACGCTTGCTGAAGAAAATATAGCGAAACTTGAAGCTGAATTGGCAGAAGTGGAAGCTAAATTGGCTGCCGGGGAAATTGGTGACGAACTCTACCAGAATCATGCCAAGGTGTCGAAAAATCTTGACAATGCCATGAGTGACTGGGAGTTGGCATCAATGGAGTTGGAGGACTTCAAGAACAAAGAATAATTATTAATTTCTAAATAATATTTTATATGAAACTAAAGTATGGTATTATGGCACTAACTCTTGTAGGTTTAGCTACAACTATGTGTACTAGTCCAAAGAGTGAAGTCTCTGCATCTTTGAAAACAGGTGCTCAAAAAGAGAACATGGACGAATCAGTTTCACCAAAAGAAGATTTTTATCAATATGCTTGTGGTGGCTGGCAAAAAAACAACCCATTGAAAGACGAGTATTCTCGTTACGGTTCATTCGATATGTTGGGTGAAAACAACAAAGACCAATTACTAAAATTAGTCAATGAAATTTCAGCTCAAAAGAATGAAAAAGGCAGCATTGCTCAAAAAATTGCTGACTTGTATGCAATGGGTATGGACAGTGCACGCTTGAACGAAGAAGGTGCTGCTGCAATTCAAGAAGACTTGAAACGCATCAACGAATCTAAACGTGCTGATTTCTCTAAAATCATCGCTTGGATGCACACTTATTCTTCTCCATTCTTCGGTGTTGCTGTAATGAGCGACTTGAAGAACTCTGATATCAATATCCTTTATTGGGGACAAGGTGGACTTGGACTTGGTGACAAGGACTACTACGTTGAAAAGAACGAAAGAAACGACGAAATTATGGCTGCTTACAAAAACTACATCGTAGAAGTTTGTAAACTTTCAGGCTATGATTCAATCGCTGCTGAACGTGTTCGCGACAACGTGTTGAATATTGAAAATGAATTGGCAGCAGTGGCTATGTCAAGAACTGAACAACGCGACTTGGCGGCTCAATACAACATCTTCAAAATGGAAGACGTTGCTAAGAATAACACAGCTATCAACTGGAAACAATATTTCGAAGACCTTTACTTGCCATACGTTGATTCTATCTGCGTAATGCAACCTAAGTCAATGGCTAAAGTTGACGAAATTCTTAACAAATACGACGAACAAATAATCAAGGATTACCTTGCATTCAATTTGATCAGCAGTGCTGACGGTTGCTTGAGCGACGATTTCCGTACAGCAGCATTCAACTTCTCTAAAGTTATCTCCGGTGCTAAACAAGATCGTCCACGTTGGAAACGTGCTTTGGCTGTTCCTGACGGACTTCTTGGCGAAGCTCTAGGCCAACTTTACGTTGAAAAATATTTCCCTGCAGAATCTAAACAACGTATGATTGAATTGGTCAACAACTTGAAAGAATCTTTGAGCGAACACATCACTACTTCTACTTGGATGAGCGATGCAACTAAGGCTCGTGCTCAAGAAAAATTGTCTGCATTTACTGTTAAGATCGGTTATCCTGACAAATGGAAAGACTATTCAGCTATCAACATCGATCCTGAAAAATACTACTGGCAAAATGTGAAAGAAGCTAACTTGTTCCACGTTAAAGACAGCAACGAAAAATGCGGTAAACCTGTTGATAGAGCAGAATGGGGTATGACTCCTCAAACTGTTAATGCATACTACAACCCATCAACTAACGAAATCTGTTTCCCTGCAGGTATTCTTCAAAACCCATTCTTTGCTCCTGATGCATTGGATGCTGACGTTTACGGTGCAATCGGTGTCGTTATCGGTCACGAAATGACTCACGGATTTGACGATATGGGTCGTAACTTTGACAAAAAAGGTGATATGGTGAACTGGTGGACAGATGAAGACGCTCAAAAATTCAACGCTCTTGCAGACAAATTGGTCGCTCAATTCGACAGCATCGTTGTCCTTGGTGACCAACACGCTAACGGTCGTTTGACTTTGGGTGAAAACATCGCTGACCAAGGTGGTTTGCGTATCGCTTACAGCGCATACATGAAGACTAAAGAAGCTCAAGAAAACAAAACTGTTGACGGCTTGACTCCTGCTCAACGTTTCTACTTGTCATACGCTCACGTATGGGCTGATAATATTCGTGATGCTGAAATTCTTCGTCGCACAACTATGGACGAACACTCTTTGGGTAGATGGCGTGTAAACGCTACACTTAAAAATATCGACACATTCTATGATGCATTCGATATTCAAGAAGGTGATGCTATGTACTTGGCTCCTGAAGACCGTGTAGTAATCTGGTAATAAACGATAGAATATATCTTAAAAGAGCTTTGCATATTTTCTTATGTAAAGCTCTTTTTGTATATTTACACTTGATTATGGGTGATAATATATTCCGTTTTAAGAAGTTCGAATTATTACAGGAAAAAAGTGCAATGAAGGCAGGATCCGATGGCGTTCTGCTTGGCGCTTGGTGTGACGTGGCGAATGCCCGAAAAGTATTGGATATTGGTGCAGGTACTGGCTTGATTTCATTGATGGTTGCACAGCGTAACGAAGAGGCTTTGGTGACGGCTGTAGAAATCAATGAGGAAGCAGCCGGGGAAGCGGCGTATAATTTCAATCATTCACCCTGGGGGAATCGACTGAAGGTGGAGCTATGTGATTTTACTCGGTTTCAAACTACGGATAAATTTGACTTGATTGTTTCTAACCCTCCGTTCTTCTTGACAGGAAACAGTTCGGCTGACAAGGGGAGGGCGATGGCGCGACATTCTTCCTCGTTGCCTTTCGACCAATTGTTTGTACAGGCATATCGGCTCTTGGATGACAAGGGAGTTTTTGCTTTGATTACCCCCGATACGATTCAGACGGATGTGGAATTTGTGGCTGGTGAAGCGAATTTTTGGTTAAAAAAACAGGTATTTGTACATACTAAGGAAAATAAAGCTCCGAAGCGTATTCTATGGGAATTTGTCAAATATTCGGTTGAAAAAGAATGTTCGGATTTGAATATCAGGGACAAAGACAATGAATTTTCCGAAAAATATAGAATTTTAACATCAGATTTTTATTTGGATTTCTGACATATGCTATATTTGTATAATATAATCAATTAAACTATTTCGATTCTAACAAGTCCAATAGTAAATTAAACACTTAGATTTATGAAAAAATTATTGTTGAGCATATTATTATTGATTCCTTTTGTTTCCAATGCACAGGATTTTTACGATGATGATATTTATTACAACTCTTCATCAAAACCTAAGGTGGCAAAACAAAAGAAAGAGACTCCTAAATCTGTCTATAATAAAACAGTCGAAGACCACGATTTTAAGTCTCCGACCTACGAAAACTATAATTCATCTTCTCGTGATGTTGATGAGTATAATAGACGTGGCGGTATTTATAAACAAAACGACACTACTCAATTGAAACAGGAACGTAAGAGTTCGAATGACGTTTTTGAATATACAGAACGTTTGGAACGCTTCGACAATCCGAATATTATCACTGAGTCTGACGATGAAGACTTGAAAGAATTGTACTATGCCAACGATGTAAATATTTATATCGGTACACCGTCAGTACATATTGATTTCTTCGATCCTTGGGACAGTTGGTATCGCCCGTATAGTTGGGGATTCGGTTGGAACTACGGCGGATTCAGTTGGGGATTCAATAGTTGGTCAGGTCCATATTGGAGCTGGAACTTCTCTTATTGGGGACCAAGCTATTACCCTCCATACTATTATCCACATTACTATCCTCCTTATTACCCGTACTATCCACACTACGACCCGTATTATCCTTACTATCCTTCTTATAGCCATCGTTATAATTCAAATGGCCGTCGTCCGTTTGGAGGAAGCCACGGAAGTAATAGTACGGTAAATTCTGGTCGCAGACCGATGTCTTCATCATACAGCAGTTCACGTTCAAATGGTCGTCGTCCTTCTCAAAGCAATTACGAAAGAACGCACCACAAGACTTACAATCCTGCACAGGGTAACAGCAATGTGAATACTGACAGAAGAAGACCGGGAACAAGCTACTATAATGGAGGCAGAGGCAACCGTTCCAATAACGAGTATAATAGAAATAATAGCAACAACCACAATCGCAGATACAACAATTCAAATTCTCCTGAAAGAAAATATGAATTGGAGCGTCCAAGCAGTAGCAGACGTCAACCATCCTTCAACAACAACTCTAACTCTTCTCACAGAGGAGGTTTCAGTTCAGGTTCACATAGAGGAGGTGGCGGAGGCCGTGGCTCATTTGGCGGCGGTGGACGCGGTGACAGAAGATAATGTCATTATTGGGTAGAATTTAAAAATCAACAATTATGAAATGTAAATATCTATTATTAGGATTTGCTTTAGCTTTGTTTACGCAGAATAGCTATGCACAAAGTGCATTCGATTTATATAGTGCATCACAAACGGATTTGAAGGGAACAGCACGTTTTATGTCTATGGCTGGTGCTTTCGGAGCTTTGGGTGGTGATATTTCCACTTTGGCTCAAAACCCGGGAGGTATTGGCATCTATAGAAGTTCTGACATTAACTTCTCGTTCGATTGGAATTTTCAAACCACAAAGACCAATGGCGAGAAACTGAAAAACGATGCCGCTTTTTCTTTCAATAACTTCGGTTATGTGGGTTCTTTGAAAATAGGTAACGATGTAATGCCTAACTTCAACTGGGGTTGCTCTTACAATCGTTTGGCTAATTTCAACAGAAGATATATGGGGGCTGTGGACAATATTCAAAATTCAATGACTAACTATGTTGCGGGTCAAACCAACGATTATGGTTGGAAGGCAAGCGAATTGGGTGAGTCAACTTCCTACAATCCTTATCTCGATTCCAATGCGCCTTGGATGAGTATTTTGGCTTACAACTCCTATTTGATTAATCCTTTGTCTGTTGATGATAATTTCGTGGGACTTTATCAGAATGGTACAACAGGATTTGCTGAATTTGAAGTGGAAGAAAAAGGGCACTTGGACGAATATACTATCAGTTTCGGTGGTAATATCTATGATATTTTGTATTGGGGGGCAAGTGTTGGTATTCAAGACTTGGAATTTAACCAATATACTTACTATGGTGAAAGTTTGAACAATGCATTTGTTCCTTATGAAACTTCTCAAGATGGAAATTTGGCTGTTGGTAACGGATATTCTTCTTGGGGTATTGAAAACTCGTTCAGAATGTATGGTACAGGAGCTAATTTCAAATTGGGTGTCATCTTGAAACCGATTAATGAATTACGTTTGGGATTTGCATTCCATACACCCACATTCTTCTCTTTGAAGTCAGAGGCATACGCTAGCACTTCATTTATGTTTGAGACTGATGAACTTGATGTCGTCAATAATATTCGCGGTGGTGCAGAAACAGACCAAGGCTATATCGCAGAAACATGGTTTGATGCACAGTCTCCTTGGAAAGTGATGATTGGTGCTGCTGGTGTTATCGGTGGTCGTGGTTTGTTGAGTTTCAACTACGAAAGAAATATGTATCCTACAATGAAGGTAGAATATGATGGCCGTGAAGACCGCGGAACTACTGATTGTGTGAAAGCCTACTATAAGGCATCTGATATTTTCCGTATCGGTGGAGAATTCAAATTAACGCCTCAATTTGCTGTTAGAGCAGGTTATTCATATCAAACTTCACCTTCAACAGAAGAAATCAAATCTGACGAATTAAACGTGGTTACAGCAGGAACTACATTGTCCTATACAACCGACGACAATATCCAATACGTAACAGCCGGTTTGGGTTACCGTTTCCGTCACTTCTATGCAGACTTTGCTTACTTGCACAAAATTCGCAATACTACTTTCCACGCATTCTCTCCAGATGACTTTGGCATTGCTCCAACAGCTGAAGTGAAGGACAGCAACAACGAAATTGTATTGTCATTTGGATTCAGATTCTAGTTTTTTTGAAAAAAAGTGTATAAATACTTGCACGGTATAAATTTTTGATATACCTTTGCACTCGCAATCGGGAATAAAGATTGCTACTTAACGGTTCGATTCGCTAGCTCAGCTGGTAGAGCACAACACTTTTAATGTTGGGGTCCTGGGTT
>JAHHQT010000148.1 GCA_020026215.1 Muribaculaceae bacterium | reverse complement strand
GTATTGGACGACGCTACCAACAAATGGGGTGTAAAAGTCAACCGCGTGGAATTGCAGGATATCACTCCTCCTGAATCTGTACGTCGTTCAATGGAACAACAAATGCAGGCTGAACGCGAACGCCGTGCCAAAGTGTTGGAAGCTCGTGGTAACAAGGAAGCGATGATTCTACAATCAGAAGGAGAAAAGGAATCACAAATCAACCAGGCAGAAGCCGAACGCCAAACACAGATTCTAAAGGCAAAAGGTGAAGCAGAGGCAAAAGTGCTACAAGCCACAGCCGAAGCAGAAGCCATTGCAAAAGTCGCAGAGGCGATTGCCAAATCAAATACCGATCCTGCCACTTACATGTTGATGACAAAATACATCGAAACACTCAAAGACATCAACGCAGGCGACAAAACCAAGACCGTCTATATGCCTTACGAGGCAAGCAATGTTATCAGTGCTTTAGGTTCACTCACTACATTACTGAACAAGAAATAATCAACCCTCAAAATAAGCGACCGCCACATCCGCAAGATATGGCGGTTTTTTGTTATAACATATTCTTAGTTAAAAGACCATCTAATCACTAAGGTATGAATGGAACATTTCAACAATTGAAATCCAATCGAGACAGCATTCCAAATCATCATAGAGACGAGTACCAAACCGTAATGCGATTACACTAATACTATTCTCTCCAAAACGATGCTCTTCCATTCAAAATAAAGACACTTCCCTATCAACAACAAAAAAGCGTATTTGCCGAAACAAATACGCTTTTCTTTATCTTGATTGTCAGCCGAAGCTAACCAAATATCAGAACTAGAAGCTGGGCGGTGATGACTCGCATAAACATAGTCAACGGATAAACTGTTGAATAAGCTACAGCAGGAGCATCGTTGTTAGCTACTTTATTAGCATATGCCAATGCTGGTGGGTCAGTATAACTACCTGACATGATACCCAAAATTGACAAATAGTTGAATTTGTATTTAGCTCTTGCAACAATACCGACAATGATTTGAGGTAATACTGTAATCATCAAACCGAATCCAACCCATTTCAAACCTTGTGCATTGAACACTGTATCGTAGAAGTTAGTACCGGCAGCCAAACCTACAGAGGCAAGGAACAAGCAAATGCCGACTTCGCGAAGCATCAACGATGCACTGGATGAAGTGTAAGTCACCAATTTCAATTTATATCCGAAACGGCTCAACAAAATAGCCACAACCAACGGACCTCCTGCAAGGCCTAAACGCATGGCAGCAGACATACCCGGGATAGCGATTGGAATTGAACCTACGATAATACCCAAGAAAATACCGATAAACATTGTAGCCATGTTTGGTTCATGCAAACGTTTCATTGAGTTACCAAGATATTTAGCCAAACGTTCGATATCTTCAGGCTTACCTACCACTGTGATTCTATCACCCACTTGCAATGTCAAGTTAGGGCTTGCCAACAAATCGACACCGGCACGATTGACACGAGTAGCATTCAATTTGTAACCCATACGCAAACGCATAGAACCCAATGTACGACCGTTATGTTCACTCTTAGTCACCAAGATACGGCGAGAAATCACTTCGCTGTTAGAAGTGGCTGTCAAGTGTTCCCAGTCAGCTTCTACGATTTTACCAACGCATGAGCTGAAGATCGTTTCATCCTGTGCAGAACAAACAATCAAAAGCAAGTCGTTTTGTACCAATTTAGTTTCTGAGTTAGGAACAGCTACAGTATCATCTTCTTTCTTGATACGTGAAATCACAAAGTTGTGATCGATAATATCATGTAGTTGTTTGACTGTTTTACCGAAAATAAGGTTATTTTCAACTTTAACAGTGATAACGTTCGGTTTAAGTTGACTTTCTTCTTTTTCATTTTCGATAGCCTTGCTTTCATCTTCCACTTTAATTTTGAAGAAGACTTTCAACAAAATCATTGAAACAATAATACCAATCACACCCAACGGATAAGCGGCTGCATAACCCATTGAAAGGTCGTCAGCGCCTGTAGGATAGTTAGTTGGAATACTGTCTAAGGCTTGTTGAGCAGCACCAAGTCCCGGAGTATTGGTAACAGCACCTGAAAGGATACCCACAATTTGAGGGATAGTCACTGTTGAGTCCATGAAATAGATAGCCAATGCAATAGCTACGTTGAGCGCTACCATAATAACCGCCAACAAGTTCATCTGAACTCCGCCTTTTTTGAAAGATGAGAAGAAACCAGGTCCTACTTGAATACCAATTGAAAACACAAATAGGATCAAACCAAATTCGCGGATAAATTTAAGCAATTGCGGATTACTGATTTGGAATCCGAAATGGCCTAAAACGATTCCGACGAACAATACAAATGTAACTCCAAGAGAAATGCCGAAGAACTTGACTTTTCCTAATAAGACTCCCATTGAAATCACTAGAGCATAAGTCAAAATGTCATGGGCAATGGTGGAGTTGTCAGTAAAT
>JAHHQT010000147.1 GCA_020026215.1 Muribaculaceae bacterium | reverse complement strand
ATGTTATTATATTAGTACTTAATTTTTGTATCTGAATTAATTAGGTAACAAATTTAGTAAATAAAAGCGAATTTAAAATGAAATGTGAAGAAATTTGTGTTAAAAATGTATTAATTGAAAGAATAATCGATTTATATATAGAATCTTTTCCTGAAGATGAGAGACGTAGTATTGTGAAATTTAGGAATTTATTCGAAAATTTCGATTGCTTTCATGTTTTGGCATTTTTTGAAGGAGATGATGAATTTGTAGGCTTCCTTACCTATTGGGATTGCGGAACATTCCGTTATGGAGAGCATTTTGCCATACTTCCAGAAAAAAGAAACGGTGGCCGTGGTGCTCAATGCTTGAAAATGGCCATTGACCTCATGGGAAAACCGATGATACTTGAGGCTGAACCTCCGATTGATGAAATGGCAAAACGTCGCATTGGTTTCTATGAACGTAATGGCTTTAAATTGTGGAAGAATTTATACTATCAGCAACCAGCCT
Organism: Muribaculaceae bacterium; assembly: GCA_020026215.1. Lineage (GTDB taxonomy): Bacteria > Bacteroidota > Bacteroidia > Bacteroidales > Muribaculaceae > Limisoma. Next base: position 1,984 of record JAHHQT010000147.1, on the reverse strand, counting down.
ATGAAGATTATTTGAAGCCTGTAGAGCTAAAGTTGATGACTATCGGTGATATTGATTTTGTGGGAGAAGATGACCCGAAAATCTTAAAAATTAAGAAGATGGTTTACGAGGGTTAGACCATTAAATATTTATAATGGGGTGTCTCCAATTACTTAAATGTATTACATTTGTATATAATTTGAATTTATGAAGCGTATATACGGAATATTATTGCTGTGTGTCCTTGCCCTTGTCGCAGTCTCTTGCGGTAGTCCAAAGAAAACAGATGCAAAGAAAGTGGTTATGGTGAGCATTTTGCCACAGCGTTATTTTGTGGAACAGATTGTAGGTGATAAAATGACGGTGGAGTGTATGCTTGACAAGGAAGGCAGTCCCGAAACTTATGAACCAACTTTCAGTGCCATGACACGTTTGGAGTCTTCTGATATTTATTTCTTGGTCGGGAACTTGGGCTTTGAAACTTCCTTGAAAGGTAAAATCAAAGATTTTAACCAAGATATGAAAGTGGTTGATACCTCTGAGGGTATGGACTTGCTGAAAGAGGAAATTGACGGTGCTTACGTGGCTGATCCTCATACTTGGACATCTGTAAGGAATGTTAGGGTAATGGCAAAAAATATTGCTGATGCCATTTGTGAAATGGATACTCTTAACCGTAAATTCTATGTTGAAAATTATCAAAAATTCGATGCAGAATTGGTGGCTTTAAACGATAGCATCTCCAAAGTATTGACAGAAGCCAAAGGTCGTTCCTTTGTGGTATGGCATCCGGCATTAAGCTACTTCAGCCGTGATTACGGATTGGAGCAAATTGCTTTGGAATACGAAGGAAAAGAATCTCCTATTAATTATATGCAGGACAAGTTGGACTATGCCCGTTCTCGTAACTGCAAGGTGTTCTTGTCGCAATTTGATATGGACGCTTCTAAAACTGATGTTGTCAGCAATCAATTGGGTATTGAAAAAGTGGTCATTAATCCGTTGGGCGCTGACTGGAAAAACGAATTATTGAAAATATCTCATGCAATCGCAAAATAAACTTATAGAGGCCATAGATTTGAATATGGCTTATGGAAACAAAAAAGTATTTACAGATACTTCCTTTTGTATCAACAAGGGCGATTTCGTTGCTATTACCGGTCCGAATGGTGGTGGTAAAAGTACGATGCTGAAATTGATTCTAAGATTGATGCAGCCTGTTTCAGGGAAAATTTCCTATTATGAAAATAATGTAGAAACAGATCATTTGAAGTTTGGATATCTTCCGCAGAAAAGCAATATCGACAGCCAATTTCCTTTGACGGTGGAGGAGGTGATTGCTTCGGGCTTGTTTTCTTGTCATAAAAATTGGATGGGAAAGTATTCCAAAGAAGTTAAAGACAAGATTTCTGAGATGCTTGACTTGTTGCAAATTGAAGAATTACGTAATCAGTCTATCGGAACATTATCCGGAGGACAGTTGCAACGCACTTTGATGGGTAGGGCATTGATTTCTTCTCCTGAAGTGATTGTGCTTGATGAACCTTTATCGTACGTTGACCGCCGATTCATTGAGCAAATTTATCATATCATCGAAGACTTGAAACAACGTGCCACAATCATTGTCGTGTCCCATGAAATGACTGAGATTTCGGTGATGGCAAACCGTCACTGGATTGTTGATCATTCTTTGCATGAATGTTCTGCACATCATCACTATTTGCGAACAGAATGTGATTAAAACTAATTGTTGTAAAATAAAAAAGAGCTCACTGTATAGTGGGCTCTTTTTATTTGGCATTTTAGTATCTATTCTTATTTTTTGAAGAATCTGTTGTATAGACCTTGGAAGCCTTGTCCGTGACGAGCTTCGTCTTTGGCCATTTCGTGAACTGTATCGTGGATTGCATCCAAGTTCAATTCTTTAGCACGTTTAGCGATACGCATTTTGTCAGCGTTAGCACCTGCTTCAGCAGCCATACGTTTTTCCAAGTTTGTTTTAGTA
>JAHHQT010000146.1 GCA_020026215.1 Muribaculaceae bacterium | reverse complement strand
GCGCAGTCCGCTTCCAATCATCGCCGACGAATTCTTCCAAAGAATACCTGATGTATTGCGTGCTAAAGACGTTTACGACGGCATTAACATCAAGTTGATGAAGACAACCGGTATGCACGAAGCCTATCAAACTGTAATTTTGGCAAGGAGTTTGGGCATGAAAGTCATGTTGGGTTGTATGACTGAAACTTCTTGTGCAGTCAGTGCAGCCGCTCAATTGTCACCATTGTCCGACTGGTCAGACCTCGACGGAAACTTGTTGATTGCAAACGATTGCTTCGACGGTATGAAAATTGTCGATGGCAAGGTAACGTTGATTGACAAACCGGGTATTGGCGTTGAATTGAAGAAATAATTTTTCGAACCATAAATTTATCTACTATTAAATATGAAAACAGTAAAAGAAGTTTTGTTGGAAAGGAGAAGCATCCGCCGTTATGAACGTGAAGCAATTCCTGCTGAAACTATGGAGTTCATCTACGATGCCATACGTAATACTTCTACCAGCTATAATGGTCAACAATTCTCAGTAATTGACATCTCAGACCAAGAAGAGAAAGAGTTGCTATATTCATTTATCAACCAAAAACAAATCAAGACTTGCAACCATTTCTTGATATTCTGCGCCGATTACAACAAGCTATGGCGTTTGGCTGACAAGAAGGGGATTGCCAAACCAAACTTCAACAACACTGTTGACGGAGTAATGGTAGGTATCATCGATGCAGCCTTGGCTATGCAGAATGCACTTACGGCAGCTTCTGCCTGCGGTTTGGGTTGTTGCTGTATTGGTTATGCCAGAACAGCAGATCCTTTCAAATTGGCTGAAATATTGGAGTTGCCTAAAGGCGTGTTTGTAGTCTGCGGTATGGCCATTGGTGTCCCTCGTGAAATGCCTGATTTGAAACCGAAACTACCGATGAATACAGTGATTCACCAAAATAAATATCATAATGATGATGCTTTGTTGGATGCATTGGTGGAATACGATAATTATATCATCCAATATAACCAAACTCGCTCAGGTGCAAAAACTGACAATGACTGGTGCGCTCATATTTTGTCTTACTACGACGAGGCTATGAAATACCGCATCAAAGAGTATTTGGAATCGCAAGGCTTTAATCCTGATAGATAACAGATTATTAAACCTTAAGAATGAATATTTTATCCGCTGGTACAAATACAATATCAGCGGATATTTTTATATATAATGGATAAACCACTGAATAATAGAGTACTATATTCAATGAAAAAAGGGGGAAAGGGCAGTCATAACTTCACAATCACATAGAACCTATTTTAAGCGAGTCTGAGAGCGATGAATATTTTAACGATATAGATTTCACCAGACAAGAAAAAGCCCTCAAAACGCCGTATAAATCGGCACCATAAGCTATTCCAGGCAGGATATTTCAATTACAGACGCATATTCTTATAGGGTCATTGATAGATGAAGCATAGAAATTCCTTATATATTAAGGTGAGAATTTCCACTAAAGCATTATTGATAGAAAATCAAACGAAATGAAACGGAAATTAAAGTAGAAAGATTGAAAAAGTGCTGAACATAGAAAAAGCTATTATAAGAGGATAGAGTAAATGTGGAAGATTGGGTTGGTGAGAAATTAATGGGTTCCATCATGAATATTTTAGAATTAATCATTGGAATTGCATCAAAGGGAATATCCTCCTATTTATTACAAAACTATATTTAACATAATATAAATTATGATTTTATTATATAGAGAAAAACATATAGAGATTTATAGAAAAAATAATAGCTTGAAAAAACACGCCACTGGAGAAATGACTAGCAATGACAATCAAAAATAAAAGCAACACGATATTTTTGAAGATGCAATGGTTTATCCGGAAACAAAAAATTTAAAGAAAAGAAAGAAGCGGAGACAATGACATATTGTAAAGAGAGCATTTTAGACAAAAACGATTCAGTACCAATTAAGGACAAGAATGCCACCTCCGAGGGTTAACGGGCAAAAAGGCCTATTAGAGACGTTGAAATTCTTCGAAACTATTATCTGAATAAAAAACAACGATCTTTACAATCTTCTTGTTTTCTGTCACATCTTGCTTATTGACAACCTTTTGCACAGAAATTTCAGGGAATATTGCGGGTTTTGAATCGTTTTCAACTGTAGTTTCCGATAAATTACCCGAATTAAATTCAAATATTGAATTGTCAGCAGGTTTAGCTCCGGTTGTCTCCACCAACATATCACCTTCGCCAAACATCAGCCACATGACAGACACTTGAGGATATACTTCATGTATCTTGGCGATAATCTCATCGCTGATTTTTTTATTTCTACCGCTCAAGATTTGAGAAGCTGTAGGACGAGGTATGGAACAACTGTCTGCAAATTGCGATTTGGTAATCTCCAACTTGTCCAATATCAAATTTAAACGCTCTACAATATCCATAAATGTGCAATTTTTAATTTTCAATTCTATTTGCAAATATAAATCATTAAATTCTTTT
>JAHHQT010000145.1 GCA_020026215.1 Muribaculaceae bacterium | reverse complement strand
GTCATAGTCGGTTAAATTTGGACGTAAACCAATTTTTTTGTTTCAAAAAATTCTTCTTTGAAATAGTTGCTCAAATTAACAATCTCCACTTCTTTCTTAATGCCAGAAGTTTCTTCAGCAAGATTACCGCCTTTTAAGCAGATTAAGCCATTTGGAATACTGTTAATGCATTCTTTCTTGACGTTCTTGGTAATTAGTTTTAAAAGTGCATCCAATTGCATTACAGCGCGGGATACGACAAAATCGTATTTGTTTTTAACTTCTGCAACGTCTCCGTGTTGAAAGGTGACATTGGTTAAGCCAATTGATTCTGCAATACTTTGTGCTACCTTTATTTTTTTGCCTGTTCTGTCAATTAGATGAAACTGTGATTCTGGGAACATGATTGCTAAAGGGATACCAGGCAAACCGCCACCAGTACCCATATCAAGAATGCTTGATCCTGGTTTGAAATCTGTAAATTTTGCTATACTTAGGGAGTGTAGGATGTGGTTCACATATAGGTTGTCAATGTCCTTGCGGGAAATGACGTTGATTTTTGAGTTCCATTCAGGATATAAGTTGCCTAATTCTTTGAATTGAAGAATTTGTTTTTCTGTTAATTGTGGAAAATAGTTCAATATATGTTCCATAAATTTAGTATAAGTCTGATAGAATTGAATTTTCTGTTAATAAGGGAGCCAATACCGAGAAAGGGAGTTCGATTGAAATTTCACCTAAGGCATAGCATGCGATTTCATAAGGCTCGAAAACGAATGTGATACCATTCTTGGTTAAATAAAAGTTCTGGAAATTCATGTTCTCGATATTGAAATATCCCATGTCGATTAGGTCGTTAGTTTCAGTCACATGTTCTCTTTCGATTAATTTCTTTTGAAGCAAATCCTTTAGCTTGTCGATCCTTGCTGTTTGGAAAATGTCATCAATGGAAATTTGTTTTGAATTGGCAATGTCAAAAGTGAAATATGATTTTGAGATAATTGCATTGTCGTTTTTTGTGGTGTAGAAAATGTCCTTGCAAAAGCATGCAATGTTTTTATTATTATATACCTGTGTAGTGCGGATATTAATTTGCTGCGGCTTTTGTTGGCGACTTTCGTCAGCAATTTCTAATGTGTCAGAAAATTGATTGCTGACGATTTTTGTCACGTCAGCATTGAACTGTTGAATCGCAGATTTTATTCCATTGGAATCATTTTTTTCAAGTATGATATCAGTATATAGCTTCGCTAGTCGGCTTGACCATTCGTTGGTTGAATCCTCTTTTGGAAATTCGTAGTAGCCTCTGACTTTTATCGGGTAGGATTTTAGCGTGGAAACACTGAGCCTTGTTGTATCATTGATGGTCAAAGAGTCAACTTCGATATTTTTTAATTCGGAATTTTGCGCTTGATTTTCATTAGTTGAACAGCTGAATAGTGATATTCCTAAGAATAAAACGGTCAATAAAAATAATTTAGAGCGATTCATATAAATAAAGTGCTAAAAAAACATAATCAATAATGATTGTATTGAATATTATAGCGATATTCGCTTAATATTTCAGATTGTAAAGATATGATAAATTTAGGAAAAAACAATAATTTAACTGTCGTAAAACGTGTCGATTTTGGAATGTATCTTGATGGGGGTGAATCTGGTGAAATTTTGCTACCTCAAAGATATGTCACAGATGATGTGCAAGTCGGTGATGAAGTAGAAGTCTTCGTGTATAAGGATTCTGAAGACCGATTGGTCGCAACGACAGAAGTCCCATTGCTTCAAGTCGGTGAGTTCGGCTTGTTGACTGCTGTGGCTGTCAATCGTGTTGGCGCGTTCATGGATTGGGGCTTGTTGAAGGATTTATTGGTGCCTTTCAGTGAACAAAGTTCTCCGATAGCTGTCGGTCATAAGGAGATTGTCTATGTCTATGTGGACAACAAGACCAAGCGTATAGCAGGTTCTACCAAATTGAACAAATTCTTAGGAAACAAAATCCCTAAATATGAAGTGGGGGATATTGTCGAAATTTTGGCGGTAAAACGTACTGATTTAGGCTTTAAAGTTATCGTGGACAATCTTTTCTGGGGAATGATTTACAATAACGATTTGTTTGATCCGATTAGAGTAGGTGACCGATTGCAGGCGCACGTGAAATTGGTGAGAGACGATGGCAAAATCGATGTTACGTTGCGTGATAGCGGAGGAAAGAGAGTCTTTAATTTGTCAGACCGAATTATGGGCTATTTGCATGACCATAAAGGCGTGATGGCAATATGTGATTCTTCTTCACCTGAAGAAATTAAAGCCGTTTTCCAATGCAGTAAGAAAGATTTCAAGAAGGCTTTGGGAAATCTGTATAAACAGAATTTGATAAAAATAGATAAGACAAAAGTTGAGATAGTGAAATAGTTGTTTTTTATTTATCTGTTTGCTTAAAATGGCATTCGGAAAACAACGGATATCTTAAAATTTTTTATTATTTTTGTAAATTAATATGTAATTAGAAATTAATATATATCGCAATGAAATTTACAATATCAAGTAAGACATTGTTGGCTCATTTGTCAGCAGTAAGTAAAGTCGTTAATTCCAAAAATACAATTGCTATTTTGGATAATTTTTTGTTTACATTGAAAAACAACGTTTTAATCGTTACCGGTACTGATAAAGAAAACACTATCATTTCAC
>JAHHQT010000144.1 GCA_020026215.1 Muribaculaceae bacterium | reverse complement strand
TTCGTGTACATAACCACATACTGTGCAAATAAATTTCTTTGACATAACTTTAAGTTTTAAATTTTTAATATTATTATTTAATTGTTGTTTGTTAATCTCTCTACTGTAAGCAATCTTTACATATTCCGTGATAGTAAATCACTACATCGTCAATTTGGAAATCAGTATCGATTTTTTTCGCATTTTCATTTAGAGGCATATCGTATATTTTCCCACATTTACGACATAAAAAGTGAGAATGTGGAGCTGTAAACCCATCATAGTGGGCAGTCTTTTTATCAATGGTCAATTCTATGATCGCTCCTTTCTCCTCTAAAAGTTTCAGCGTATTGTAAATAGTCGTTTTTGATAACGTTGGCATAGACTTGATCAAATCAGCGTAGATTATATCTACGGAAGGATGAGTTCTGTGACTGAGAAGATATTCCATAATGGAGATTCTCTGAGCCGATGGCTTGATTCCATGTTTGACCAGGTGTTCTATTGCACTTGCCATATTTTCTATTGTTTGTAATCAGTTCAATTTTGAAATCGTTACAAAATTACAATGATTATTTTAATTGTGCAACTTTTTTAATTAAAAAGTTGGATTTTGCATGATTTTTTTTGAGATATATAGGTATCAGTGAAAGTTGTATATATTATTAATGTATAGTTTACTTTTTGAATTTAAAGTAGGCTTTGCGAAGTCTGCCGTCATAATTATGGCGTTTGTACCCCGGTCCGTTATATCTGTAGGCAAATGCAGACCAATTTTTTGCTTTGAGGTATTTTACCAGATTCGTGTTTTTACAAAATTCTGCGAATAGTTTTAATTGCTCAAATTCAGAAGTACTCATTTTCTTTACAAATTCTTCCAATGATTCGCATCCGCACTTTTTCCAGTTGAATCCGCCAATTTGAAACATTCCCCAAAAAGTGGCTTTGTCAGCTATAACCTTGTCTATTTCTCTGGCACTTTCCAGTCTTGCCCATTGTGCTTTGCCGAAAGAACCGTACTTGCGTGTATTGGGAGCTTTGAATGCCATTGAACTGGAATGTTTGGAATAGCTTTTCTGGGCTTTGCGCATAAACCTTTTGAATATGGTTGCATCGAAGTTGACAAGGGGAATCCCAGGGGTGATAATCCCGTCATGGCATCTTCCTGTTTCAATTTCTACTATAGATTTGATGGTTGCGATTTCAATTCCCAGACTGTCGGCAACAATCTGATAATCTTTATCTGTCAAGCCAATATCATCCTTTATTTCTGATTCTTGGAGGGCAATGGTGTCTGTATTTGTTTTCAGATTGTCCGTGAGTTTTGCAATTGCCGTGGTATCGTTATTGCAATGGGCTATGCTTCCGATTAAATTAAAAGATATAAGAGTGATAAATATAAAGAGTGCTTTAGGTTGCATAGACTTTGAAAAGGGAATAAAAAAGTTGTCTGCCTTAGTTTGGCAGACAACTTAATTTATAGTTTAAATTATTTTCAATTAATTTGCTGCCATTTCAAGAATGCGAACCAAGTGGTTCCAGTATTTTTCAACAGCAGGGATGTGCATTGATTCTTTTGGAGTGTGAACATCTTTCAATGTCGGACCAAATGAAATCATATCCAATTTAGGATTGTCCTTCAAGAAGTTTCCACATTCCAAACCTGCGTGCAATGAAGTACACAATGGAGTAACACCATAAAGGTCTTGGTATGCTTTAACAGCAATCTTCAAGATTTTAGAATCCATGTTAGGAGTCCATCCTGGGTAACCGTCGCCTTGTTCAACTTTAGCACCTGCCATTCTGAAGTGAGCAACGATTTGGTGACCGATATCGAATTTACGAGATTCTTCTTCACTACGTTGAGAAGTAGTAACTACAACTTCTTTCTTTTCTTTATCCATTCTGATAAGAGCCAAGTTAGTTGATGTGCTAACCATACCTTCGATGCTCTTGCTCATTGCAATAACTGCGTTAGGACAAGAATAGATAGCGTAAACCAAACGTTTGGCAGTGTCAGCATCGATAACGAATGCTGGTTTTTCTGCAGCTTCAATCTTGATAGTTTGGTGACCTTCGATACCTTTATATTCTTCAGCGATAGTTTCAGCAAATTGGTTCAAGCGAGCTTTAACGTCTTCTGCTTTGTCAGCAGGAACACCGATAACAGCAAATGAGTTACCTGGAATAACGTTGCGAAGTTCACCACCGTTGATGTCAGAAATTGCGATGTTTCCGTATGCTTCGTAGCAGTCAAACAAGAAACGAGAAAGCAATTTGTTTGCATTGGCACGTCCCAAGTGAATGTCAGCACCGGAGTGACCGCCTAAGAATGATAACAAAGAAACTTTGAAGAATTCCATGTTTGCAGGAACAGCTTCTTCTTTATATTCAAATGTGTTGATAGTGTCGATACCACCGGCGCAACCCAAGAAGATTTGAGCTTCGTCTTCAGAGTCAAGGTTTATAAGGATTTCGCCTGTAATCATACCTTCACCTACGTTCTTGGCACCTGTCAAACCTGTTTCTTCGTCAACTGTGAACAATGCTTCCAATGGACCGTGAACGATATTTGGATCTACCAAAGCAGCCAAAGCACCGGCAACACCGATACCGTTATCAGCACCAAGGGTTGTTTTGTAACCTTTAGAGTGTACCCATTCTCCATCGATTTCAGTGATGATAGGGTCAGTTTCGAAATTATGAGTTTCTGGTTTTGTTTGGTTAGGGACCATATCCATGTGTCCTTGAAGAACGATAGTAGGTGCGTTTTCTTTGCCAGGAGTAGCAGGAACACGC
>JAHHQT010000143.1 GCA_020026215.1 Muribaculaceae bacterium | reverse complement strand
CAATTTTAGCATAAAAGTTATCAGTTCAATATTACTTTTCATCACACCATACAGTTGCCATAATAATGATAATCAACAAATTACAATCAATCGTTTTGACAAAGATGCAATGCAATATACATTACTGGAAATTTCTGAAAAAGAAACTTTTAAGCAAAAGTACAATTCCGTTCTTGAAAATTATATTGATTTAATTTATCCAGACACAACGATAAGCATAGATTCCAAAATGGAAAGTTTTGTGAACTCAAATGCCATTAAATTATTTTATCCTAAAGTTGATTCTGTCTTTTATGACAATAGCAAAATTGAGAACGATCTTTCAGTTATTAATCAAAACTTAGAATCAATCTTGAATATTACATTACCCCATATTTACACTGCAATTATCCCCTATAATCAATCAATTATTGTCACAGAAGGAGACATTATCATTGGTTTAAATCATTATTTAGGAGCGGACTATCCTCCTTATTCTGATTTCCCAGAATACAAACGCAGATTCAAAACAATAGAAAGATTAAAATACGACGTTTGTGAAAGCATCCTACGTACGGCCTTCCCATTCCAACGCCAAGAAAACACCTTTTTAGAGTATCTAATTTACGAAGGGACCATAGCTCATGCCTTGGAATTAATTGTGCCAAATTACAAGGCACCAATTGCCTTGAAATTTACAGAAGACCAATTAAACTGGTGTAAAACAAATGGAACTAATATTTGGAATGAAATTATTTCAACAAACATATTATATTCGACCAAACAAGAATACAAAAACGCATTCTTTACCCCTGCACCATTTACAAAATATTTTAGTAATTCTTCCCCAGGAGAATTAGGCAAATGGGTAGGAAAACGAATTATCCGGAAATATCTTGATGAGACAGATGCCAGCATAAAGGATATTTTGTTGAAGCATTTATATCAAAATAGTCAATCATTTTTAATCAGTTCACAATACAATGGTAAATAAAATATACGGATTAATCGGTCATCCTCTTGGTCATTCTTTTTCACAGTCCTTTTTCAATGAAAAATTTGCGAAAGAAGGGATTGATGCAGAATACAAGAACTTTGATTTAGAGGATATTTCTAATATCAAAGACATACTAAATAATCCCCAAATCTATGGATTGAACGTTACCATTCCTTATAAGCAACAAGTATTCCCTTTCCTTTCTCAAATCGGCACAGTTGCAAAAAAAATTGGGGCTGTTAATGTAATCAGGTTTAAGAAGACTAATAATGGCTTGGAAACGATTGGATATAATACCGATATGATAGGTTTCTATAAATCTATTTCTCCCCTATTAAACGAAAATCACAAACACGCATTAATTTTGGGGACTGGTGGTGCATCCAAAGCGGTTAAATATGCTCTTGATAAGCTGGGCATAGACTATAAATTCGTTTCAAGAACTAAATCAAATGATGTATACACTTATGAAGATTTGAACGAACAAATCCTAAAAGATTACACTGTTATTGTCAATACAACCCCTTTGGGAATGCATCCAAACATCGACAATTGCCCTAACATACCTTATGAATTCATATCTCCGAATCATGTTTGTTTTGACTTAGTCTATAATCCATTAGAAACAAAATTTCTTCGATTAGCCAAGGAACAAGGGGCATACATTAAGAACGGATTGGAAATGCTCCACATCCAAGCCATCGAGACTTGGAAAATATGGAATAGTTAGACATCGAATCTTATAAAAATATAAAAATATAAAAAACAAAAAGGTCATCTGTTTCCAGATGACCTTTTTTGTTACTATATAAATATGTATATTACAGACCTAATTTATTCAAGATTTCAGTCGGAACTGAATTCTTGTTAACAAGGATACTCATCGTTTTTGCCAAGAAATAAGTTTCTGAGACATAGAAATAACCTTTATAGATTTGATCTGAATCCCAAGAGTTCTTCACTTTGTAATATTTATTACCTTTTTGGTCTTCAGCCTTACCAACAATAACCATACCATGGTCATCAGTTGTTTCATAGTTATCAAAGCCCTCTTGTCTTGATTCCTGTGTTACTTCAATTTCTTCAACCGGTCCTGTAAAGCCATAAAGTTCCTCTTCTCTTTCAGAAGATTTCAATTTCACCCAACGATCAAGTTCAGTACCTTCTTTTTGAACGTTTGGATCAACTTTTGGCATCAAAGCAACACCATCATACCATTTGAAACCTTTTTCGCTAACATCAGCAGCCCAAAGAATTGTATAACCATCTTCGATAGCTTTGTCAACGATAGCTTTCATTTCTTGCATAGGTACGTTGTAATACAAACCATGATCCCAGTTATCTGGGACTTCCAAAACAAATGGTTTGTAAAAATCATGGTGAGTATACGAAGTGATTGGCAAATAATCGTCCATCTTCAAGCCAAGGTATTCAGCAAATGATTTCGGAGTAAATGTTTTACCTTCATATTCGAAAGTTTCAGGAACTGCGCCAAGATATGCATCGAGGATTCCAACATATCCTTTTAACCAAGCTGGAGAAAGTTTTTTGTTAGGGTTCTTAACAATCTCATTCAAATAAGCTGTCAATACAGCAGCCAATTCTCCGTGATTGTGTTTAAGTTCTCCATAGTTCAATCCGTTATATACAGATTCTGGAATCATACCATATTTGTCATATACGTATGGCAAGTCTAACAGGCCTCCACCTTCACCAAAGTTAGTTTTACCATAGTATCTTACGAAATTGATTGCTTTGTCAATATAGCATTGGCGAACTACAAACATTTCAGACAAGTCAAACTCTCCTTTTTTGTTTTTCAACAATTCATCCTC
>JAHHQT010000142.1 GCA_020026215.1 Muribaculaceae bacterium | reverse complement strand
CAAAGGTCACCGCTCAGTAGGTGGTTTCCGCGCTTCTATCTACAACGCTCTTCCACTATCTGCCGTTGAAACTTTGATAGAAACTATAAAAGAATACGAACGTAAATTATAATTACTATGAAAATTTTAGTTGCAACTGAAAAACCTTTCGCTACTGTTGCCATAAACAGCATCAAAGAAGTTATCGCTGAATCCGGAAATGAATTGATTTTGTTGGGAAAAGGCTCGAAAGACGATTTTATCAAGGCCGTTGCAGATGTTGACGGGTTAATCGTAAGAAGCGATGTAGTGGATACTGCAATTTTGGATGCAGCAAAACAATTAAAAGTAATTGTAAGAGCCGGCGCAGGAGTTGACAGTATTGATTTGGACGGTGCCAAAAAACGCGGAATTTGCGTGATGAACACACCCGGACAAAACTCAAATGCCGTAGCAGAATTGGTATTCGGCATGGTTTTGATGATGGTCCGCAACCAGTTCAATGGAACTTCAGGCTCAGAAATTAAAGGAAAGAAATTAGGAATCCACGCTTACGGACAAGTTGGCAAAAACGTAGCCCGCATTGCCAAAGGATTTGGTATGGAAGTTTCAGCTCTTGATCCATTCGTCAAAGACGAAGATATGATTGCTGATGGCATTACCCCATTGCACAATGTTGAAGAACTATACCAAAACAACCAGTTCGTATCCTTGCATATCCCTGCAACAAACGAAACCCGCAATTCAATCGGTGAAGATTTGGTCAAGTTAATGCCTAAGAATGGTGTACTTATCAATACCGCCCGTAAGGAAATCATCAACGAAGACAGTTTGATAAAAGCTCTACGCGAGCGTGAAGATATCCGTTACATCAGTGACATCAAACCCAACAAGGCAGAAGAAATGCAAAAAGAATTTGGGACAAGAGTATTCTTTACACCAAAGAAAATGGGAGCACAAACTGCCGAAGCCAATATTAATGCAGGTATTGCAGCAGCCAAACAAACTATAGCATTCTTGAAAGACGGGTGGAATAAATTCCAAGTCAACAAATAAGACTTGTCGATTTTACAATAACTCTTAATAAGGCTGTCTGGCAGTATGCCAGACAGCCTTATTTTTTTTAGCTAAACCTTAATCGTACAATATTTTAAGAACTCATTTATTATTATTATATTTGCGCCATACTTTAAATTAATATTACTTTTATGAAATTTTTATTCTATTCACTTATCACTGTTGGCTTACTGCTTGCAGCAGGAGCATGCGCGAAATCAGCACAAACCGCTAAAACCGTAGAAACAAACGACGAAACAATTCTTCATGCATGGTGCTGGTCTTTTAATTCAATTAAAGACAATATGAAAGACATAGCTGATGCCGGATATACTTATGTTCAAACCTCCCCTGCCAATACTTGCTTTGTTGGAGAAAACGGAGGCAAGCAAATCTTTGGCGAAGGCAAATGGTACTATCATTACCAACCTATCAACTGGAAAATCGGCAACTACCAATTAGGTACACGCGAAGAATTCAAGGCAATGTGTGATGAAGCCCACAAATATGGTGTGAAAATTTTGGTGGATGTACTACCTAACCATACAGCATTTGACACCACAGCCGTTGAAGATGAAATGATTGCTGCTGTCGGTGGACAAAATATGCTATACCATGCAAATGGTCTAACTGAGATCAAAGACTACAATGACAGGCTACAATGTACAACAGGCGCAATGGGAGGGCTTCCTGATGTAAATACAGAAAACCCGAGCTTCCAATATTACTACATGCAATATGTCAACGATTTGATTGCCTGTGGAGCCAGCGGATTCCGCTACGATACAGCCAAACACATTGGTTTACCATCAGACCCAATGGACGAAAAGACAATTGAAAACAATTGGACTAATGACTTTTGGGATGTCGCAACCGGTAAAAAAGCCATCAAAGACATCACATTGGCAAACAAGGATAGTCTATTCATATATGGAGAAGTTCTTCAAGACAAGAACGTAAAAGAAGATGAATATGCAGAATATTTCGGTATGTGTGCCAGTGAATACGGCCACTATATCAGAACCATCATCACAAACGAAAAAATTGATTCTGTCAAAAGTCTTAAAAACTGGAGACACTCTGTTTCTCCCCAAAGATTGACAACTTGGGTGGAATCACACGATACCTATTGTAACGCCAACGAATCAGCAGGCATTTCAGATGCTAAAATTCGTTTGGGATGGACAATTATCACAGCTCGCCAGAACGGCATTCCTTTGTTCTTCTCTCGCCCTGACGGAAGTACTCGCGAAAACATTTGGGGTAACAATGTAATCGGACCTAAAGGAAACGACGAATTCAAGCACCCTGAAGTTTGTGCAGTAAATAAATTTAGAAAAGCCATGAAAGGTGAAGCTGAAAAGATTACAACTTCCAAAGGAAAAGACCTTTTAGCAATATCAAGAGGTGACAAAGGCGTAGCTATCGTCAACCTTAACAAAGCTGACCAAGAATTATCACTGTCCACTACCCTTGTTGACGGTGAATATACTGACAAGGTTTACAACACTAAGTTTGTTGTTAAATCAGGTAAAATTACCGGTAATGTCAAAGCCGAAACATCATACGTGATTTACTAATAATTTCACACAAAAATAAAGGGCATAGACTTCAAAGTTTATGCCCTTTATTTTTGTCATTACCTAAAGTTAGATATAAAAAAATGGAAGTGCAAAAGCACTTCCACTCATCTTAGTGGCGGGAGCAGGATTCGAACCTACGACCTTTGGGTTATGAGCCCAACGAGCTACCTCTGCTCCATCCCGCGATGTTATTGATTTCGTATGCAAAGGTACGACTTATTTTTATACCTGCAAACTTTTCCGCATATTTTTTCGCAACAAAATTGCAAATTTATATCTATATGATTAATTTACAATCATATACAAACTAAAAAATTATTGAAAAATTTTTCATTCAATGACAAAAAGTATGTTATACAACCAATTTTAT
>JAHHQT010000141.1 GCA_020026215.1 Muribaculaceae bacterium | reverse complement strand
ACAGTCGGTGTCAAGTAATTTAGCCACGCCTTCCGCCATCATTCTGACAACGGGTTCACTGACAGCACCTCCTTTGTCTAATGTGTCCTTGTCAACGTTTAAAACGTTTTCTTTTACTTCGTTTGCGTATGAAACCACAGAACCTTTGTAGTATTCGGAACTTCCGGCTACTTGCGTAATCTGGTGGGCAATATTGCCTCCTGTGAAGCTCTCTGCCGTGGAAATGGTCAATCCTTTTTCCTTGAGCAGTTGTCCAAGTATTTCGGCAGGAGTTTTGTCCTCAAAGCAGATGATGCTTTTGCCTAATATGGATTTAAGTTGTTCTGTAGATTCCTTCATCTTTGAATCAATCAATGACTTGTCTTTGTGTCTGGCAGTTAACCTGATTCTGATTAACCCGGGTTGTGGTAGGTATGCCATGTGGATAAATTCGGGCAATTTGTTCTCAAATTTTTCCAATTTGCCAGCCAAAACTGATTCAGAATGCTCTATTATAATAAATGTATGATGTTCAATGTTAGTGTCGTTCTCCAGTCTGTTTTTTAACTTGGGAATCACTGCACTTTGCATCATTTCCTGCATTTCAAAAGGAACACCGGGCAAAGAAACCAAAATCTTGCCTTCTTTTTCAAACCACATAATAGGTGCTGTACCTACTTTGTTTTGGATTACTTCGCATGATGAAGGAACGTAGGCTTGTGCTGCTGTCAGGTCGTTGGTTTTTAGACCTCTTTTGGCAACCACTTCAAGAACATTCTTTTCAACGGTTTTGTCGTAAATTAATTCTCCTCCGAAGAATTCACAAAGAGTCTGTTTGGTGATGTCGTCTTTGGTTGGGCCAAGTCCGCCTGTGGTGATTACGACATCGGTCGCTTTAAATGCGCGCTCAATAGCCTGCTTGATTTCGTCTTTATCATCAGCTACGACTTGCACGTTTTTAATTTCCCAGCCGTATTGAGCAGTTTCTCTTGCTATCCAGCCGGAATTGGTGTCAATGACTTGACCGATGAGCAGTTCATCGCCGATGGCTACTATTGATAATTTCATAATTCTTTAAACTTCTACTCTTGCAAATGGTGCAATGTCCAATGGGCAAAATTCTTTGTCCAAATATTTGAAGTAACCTGCAATGGCTACCATTGCTGCGTTGTCTGTTGTGAAACTGCGTTTTGGAATAAATGCCTTCAAGTTGCGTTTCTCGCAGAAGTCAGCAATAGCTGCGCGAACGCCGGAATTGGCAGAAACGCCACCGCCGATAGCTACTTGCTTAATTTCAGGATGCTGTGCAACGGCTTTGCCTAATTTGTCAATCAAGATATCGATGATTGTCTTTTGCAAAGATGCTGCAATGTCAGCTTTGTTTTCCTCAATGAAATTTGGATTCAGTTTCATTGCATCGCGAATAGTATATAAGAATGAAGTCTTCAAACCGCTGAAGCTGTAATCTAAATTAGGAATGTGAGGCTTACTGAACTTGAATTTGTTCGGGTCGCCGATGGCTGCAAGTTTGTCAATGTGTGGGCCTCCGGGATAGGGAAGTCCAATCACTTTCGCACATTTGTCAAATGCTTCGCCAGCGGCATCGTCTATAGTTTGTCCCAAAATTTCCATCTTGTTGTATTCGTGAACGATAATAATTTGTGAATTACCACCGCTGATGAGCAAACACATGAAAGGGAATTCCGGAACTTCGGTATCTTCTGTTTCCTTGATGAAATGAGATAATACGTGTCCGTGCAGGTGGTTGACGTTTACTAATGGAATGTCAAGAGCTGTGGCAAGGCCTTTGGCAAAGGATGTTCCTACCAATAATGAACCGATAAGTCCCGGGCCTGCTGTAAATGCAATCGCGTCCAAATCTGACTTTTGAATGCCTGCACGCTTGATGGCTTCTGAAACCACAGGTACAATGTTTTGTTGGTGTGCGCGAGATGCAAGTTCGGGAACAACGCCTCCGTATGCTTCGTGTACGCTTTGGCTGGCAATCACATTTGACAGCAACAAGCCGTCTTTAATCACGGCGGCCGATGTATCATCACAAGATGATTCTATACCTAATATAATATTACTCATTGTCTCAATTTTCAAACTTTTGCAAAGTTAATGTTTTTCTTCTTATTTTTAATTATCATATATCGTGAAATGAAGAAATTGCCGCATATTTTTATCTGTTAAATCTTTTACAAAAAATATGAGATTTAAGTTTAATTTGCAACTTGAATTTTTTGAAATTTATATGAATATTCGTAACTTTGCGTGCAATAAAATTTAAAGTACTTACCGTTATGTCATTTATTGCAGACAAAGTAGTAATGGACGGATTAACTTATGATGACGTATTGTTAATCCCCGCTTATTCTGAGGTTTTACCTAAAACAGTCGAGCTCTCGACTAAGTTTTCACGCAACATCGAGTTAAAAATACCATTTGTGACAGCTGCCATGGATACTGTTACAGAATCACAAATGGCGATTGCCATTGCCCGAGAAGGGGGTATCGGTGTAATCCATAAAAATATGACAATAGAAGAACAAGCTCGTCAAGTAGCAATTGTAAAACGTGCTGAAAATGGTATGATTTACGATCCTGTTACTATCAAGCGTGGTTCTACTGTTCAAAATGCATTGGATTTGATGGCAGAATACAAAATCGGTGGTATTCCTGTTGTTGATGACTGTGGTTGTCTTGTTGGTATCGTTACTAACCGTGATTTGAGATTCGAAAAAGATATGAACAAACGTATTGACGAAGTCATGACCAGTGAAAATTTGGTGACTACCAAACCTAATACTGACATGGAAACCGCTTCTCAAATCCTTCAAAAATATAAAATCGAAAAATTGCCAGTTGTTGATTCCGACAATAAATTGGTTGGCTTGATTACATACAAAGACATTACTAAAGCAAAAGATAAACCTATGGCTTGCAAGGATGCTAAAGGCAGATTGCGTGTAGCTGCAGGTGTTGGCGTTACTGTTGACACGATGGAACGTATGGAAGCTTTGGTGAATGCCGGCGCTGACGCTATTGTTATTGATACTGCTCACGGTCACTCTAAATTTGTCATCGACAAACTTATTGAAGCTAAGAAGAGATTCCC
>JAHHQT010000140.1 GCA_020026215.1 Muribaculaceae bacterium | reverse complement strand
GAATATAACAGATAAATAAATTTGATATTCATTGAAAAAAATTTTGGTATTTCTCAGATTTCTTTTGGCCTAATGGCAGAAGTTGGAAAAATAGATGCTGAGTTTTTAGATTTTTTTACAATTTGTCTTTCCATTTTGACAGGCATAGGTTCTCTTTTGTGTAAAAATTCATATTCAGGGCTGATTTTGTTAAAGCGTATTCTACGTCAAACCATAACTGCTGTATGGTTTTTTATTACTATATTTGTCATTCATTTAGGTTGCATTTAATGACGTTTAGACGAAATAAAAGAAAAGACTCTGAATTTCAAAGGACAAAGTTCTTGTTGAAACCATCAACTGTCGCAATTCCTGTAATTATTGGGTTGTGTGTGATTGGGTATATGTTTTACCAGGAATATGAGAATTTTGATTTGTCATTAATCAATCTTACTTCTCACTCGTTGTTGTATTTCCTTTTGGCATGGATCTTCATGGTCGGTCGTGATTTTGGATTGACTTGGAGATTCCGTTCTTTGACTGATCGGGATATTACTTGGGGACAGGCACTTCGTGTCAATATGTTGTGTGAATTTACCTCTGCTGTAACCCCTTCAACAGTTGGGGGTAGCAGTTTCGGTATGATCTATTTGAAAGGCGAAGGCTTGAATTTGGGGAGGGCAACAACTATCATGATGACAACATTGTTTTTGGATGAACTGTTTTTTGTACTAGCTTGTCCTTTGGCAATGTTGCTGATTCCTTTCGATGAATTGTTTACCTCCAGCAATGTTACTTTTTCCAGTACCTTAAAGTTGACATTCTGGGTTGTCTATTGTGGTTTGGCTTTGTGGACGATTGTTCTGTTTTGGGGAATCTTTATCAAGCCTCAAATCATACGTATCTTTTTCGATAAACTGTTCTCTTGGAAGATTTTGAGTAAATGGCGATATGCTGCACTGGAAATGGGGGATAATATCATTTCTACATCCACAGAACTGAAAAAGAAAAATATCATTTGGTGGGTACGAGCCTTTTTTGCGACAGGCTTGTCATGGATTTCCCGATATATGGTAGTCAATGCTATTTTCTTGGCTTTCAATATACCTGCTGATCAATTGATGGTATTGGTTCGTCAATTGGTGGTTTGGGTGGTGCTTACAATAAGTCCGACTCCTGGTGGCAGTGGTTTGAGTGAATGGATTTTTACCAGTTACTATGGTGATATGATTCCTGTTTATGCTTTAGCATTAGTTATGGCTTTGTGTTGGAGATTTATAAGTTATTATATATATTTGATAATCGGTATTTGCGTTATTCCTTCTTGGATGAGAGGTTGGATAAGACGTAGCCGAAAAGCAAAGATGATAAATAAAGGTGTTGAAAATGCTAACGACTGATAAACAGCAATGCACGGCAATTGTAGAGATTTTGGCTGCCCATGGTGTAAAGCGAGTTGTAGTTTCCCCGGGGTCAAGAAATGCTCCTCTTTCTGTCGCATTTGCCAGATATGACAAGATAAGAAAATATGTTATCGTTGATGAGCGTAGCGCTGCATTCACAGCATTGGGTATGGCTCAGCAAACAAGAGAACCCATTGCGCTTGTTTGTACGTCTGGTACGGCATTGTTGAACTATGCTCCTGCCATTGCAGAGGCTTATTATCAGAAATTACCTTTAATTGTTATTTCTGCTGATCGTCCTAAGGAATGGATTGATCAGGATGACAGTCAAACTATTCGTCAATTTGAGGCATTGTCTCAATTTGTCAAGAAAAGTTATGATCTGCCTGCTCGTTGTGCTGACGAAACAGCCCATTGGTATGTCAACCGTATTGTCAATGATGCGATGATGACAGCACTATCCGGTAGAAAAGCGCCTGTGCATATTAATGTACAGTTGGATGAGCCTCTGAATGGCATTATTGAATGGAAGGGGGGTAATCGTATGATTAATATGATTCATCCGAATTCTGAAGTTTCAGCAGCAGATATGTCTGTCTTAGTCAATGAGGCAAAGGGGAAAAAGGTAATGATTATCGCTGGGTTTCATCATCCTTGTGAGAATTTAAACCAATCGCTAGAAAAATTGGCATCCATGCCCAATGTCGCTATTCTAACAGAAACGATTTCAAATCAGATTTCAGACAAATATTGTAGATGTATTGACCGTACATTGTTATGCATTGGTGACGAAGAGGTTGAATCATATATTCCAGATGTTCTAATCACATTTGGTGGTGCGATTGTATCTCGACATATTAAAACTCTTTTACGCAATCATAAGGTTAAATGCCAATGGTACGTTGGGGTTTCGGATACAACAGTGGATTGTATGCAGTCATTGACTACGCGAATCAATGTAGAACCTGAGGATTTCTTTTCTCAATTTGTTATAGAATATTCCAAGCAGAATTGCGAGGGCTCAAATTATGCTCAAATTTGGCAGGAATTGAATCTGCGTGGAGCTGAACGACAGGAAAAATATTTGGACATAATTTCATGGAGTGATATGAAGGCTTTTTCAACAATATTTGATTGTATAAAAGCAAACTGTCGATTTGAATTTTCTAATGGTACAACGATTCGCTATGCTCAATTATTCGGAGATAGAATTAATGTGCCGAGCTATTGTAATAGAGGTGTTTCTGGTATTGACGGATCAACATCTACCGCATTGGGCGCTTCATTGGTAGGGGACAGTCCCGTTGTTTTTGTTACAGGGGATATGAGCTTTTCTTACGATATTTCGGGCTTAGCTTCGCAATATAATAATCCAAATTTAAAAATTATAGTTATTAGTAATGGAGGCGGTGGTATCTTTAGATTTATAAAGAGTACTTCTGCTTTGCCAGAATTGAATGACTATTTTGAAGTGAGACGAAATGTTCCTATTGAACAATTGGCTGCAACATTTGGATTCAAATATTTTTGTGTAGAGAATGAAACAGAATTATCTTCTGTGTTGAAGGCTGATTTTGTAAATAATAAATCTTCTGCTTCAATTTTGGAAGTGAAAACCAATGGAGAAAAAAGTGCAGAAGTATTAAAAGACTTTTTTAAGAAACAAAATTTAAAACAAAATATTATGAGTAACAGAGTTTGGCCTCCGATTAAAGAATACACAGATA
>JAHHQT010000015.1 GCA_020026215.1 Muribaculaceae bacterium | reverse complement strand
ATATATTAACTTTTAGTTTAGTTTGTTCATGTATATAAAAAGGCAATATTAGAATATAAATAATCGATTATCAACTACTTACACCCTTTCATAACGCCTAACAGCATAATTTTCACATTTTTGCTGTGCAAATATAGCAAATCTTTCAGAGTAAACACCCAACTTTTCCATGAAAATAGCCTACCAATTGTTTATTTTTTACTTACAAAAATTTCATATCATTAAAAAAATCACTACTAATTTGGAAAAATCACTATAAGTAGTGATTGAAACAAAAAGCCTTTCTTTATTACTTTGCATCGTAAATTATCATTAAAATGCAAAATACTAATATTCTGAAAGTTTTATTTCTATCCTTCTGTATTTCAACGGCTTCTTTAGAAGCAAAAGAAATATCCAACGCGGTTCACAATAAAGATCTTTCAGAAATTTCGGTGTCTGCCATCAAGAAGTCATCCGACAACGAGGACTTGGCGAAATCACTGACCGAAATATCTCGTTTAGACACTGAACGCCTTAACATTTCGAATGCTAAGAGTGCAAGTTTGTTGTCCCCTAACTTCTTTATGCCCGACTACGGATCTCGCATCACATCAACGATTTATGTTCGTGGTATCGGTGCGCGTATCGACCAGCCTTCGGTTGGAATGAACGTGGACAACATACCTATATTAAATAAAGACAATTACGACTTCGACATGATTGACATTGCAGGTATGGAATTCATCAAAGGCCCGCAAAGTTCATTATTCGGACGCAACACGATGGCAGGTTTGATTAATATCCAAACCCTCTCACCTCTCACCTACGAGGGCTCACGTTTCATCGTGGAATACGGCAAAAAGAACACCATGCGTGCGGGAGCATCGCACTATCACATGATTAACGACAAGTTCGGCATTGGCGGTAATGTCAGCTATTCGCATACCGACGGTTTTTTCAAAAACGGATTTACCAACGAAGACTGCGGACAGGAAGATGCCGTCCGTGCATCATTGAAACTCAGCTGGAAACCCAATGAAAATTTGGTGATTGAAAATGCGGCCAACTATACTTGGGGAGAACAAAACGGCTATGCCTACGAATTTGCCAAGACTGGCCGCATTGCCTATAACGATCCTTGCTTTTATCGTCGCAGTTCGTTCATCGACGGCTTGACAGCCAAATGGAACAGCTCCAACGTTTCTATCACAGGTATTGCAAGCTATCAGTTCATTTCCGACAATATGACCTTGGACAATGACTTTCTTCCGGTATCCTATTTTGCGATTACCCAAAAGAAGGACGAACATGCTGTTACAGGTGAAATCATAGCGAAGAACAACAAGCCCTCAAAAGTCAACTGGATTGCCGGAGTGTTCGGCTACTACCGCAACAATAACACCACGGCTCCTGTTACTTTGAAAGAATATGGCATTGAAAATCTGATTGAACACAGCTGGAACCAGTTCAACCCTGAATATCCGTTGAAATGGGACACCAACAGTTTTCTTTTGGGCTCGGAATTCAAATTGCCGAACTATAATATCTCGGCTTATACTGAATTGTCGAAAGAAATTGCAGGTTTCACCATCATCGGGGGCGTGCGTTTCGACTATGAAGTGGCAAAATTGAACTATGCCAGTGATTGCAGTACCAGTTACACAATTTACAAAGACCATGTATCACCTGAAAATGTACATAAACACGACAAAGTCGAAATTCACTCCCGCGGAGATTTGAAACGTTCATTCACAGAATTATCGCCGAAACTATCCATCATCTATACCTTACCTTCGCACAAAAACATCAACTTCTACGCAAGTGTTTCTCGCGGATTCAAGGCAGGTGGATTCAATACTCAAATGTTCTCCGATGTATTGCAACAAGAATTGATGGGATATATGGGTATTGGTAAAAAATATGAAATTGACGACGTAGTGGGATATAAGCCTGAAAAAAGCTGGAATTACGAAATCGGAGGAAAGTTCAAATTCTTCGACGGCCGACTAAGTACCGATTTTGCGGCATTCTACATCGATTGCCGTGACCAGCAACTCACCATTTTCCCTGACGGAACAACCACAGGAAGAATCATGGCAAATGCAGGAAAGACCAGAAGTACAGGTATAGAGTTCTCTGTAACAAGCTCTCCTGTCAACCGTTTGTTGTTGAGAGCAGGATACGGCTATACCAATGCCAAATTTTTGGAATTCAACAACGGCAAAAAGGATTATTCTGGCAAATTTTTGCCATACGCACCACAAAACACTATCTTTGCATCCGCTTCTTATTCCTTTAAAATTGGAAAAGAATTTCTTCGCTACATCACTGTAACCGGAGAAACCAATGGCGCAGGTAAAATTTATTGGAACGAAAGCAACGAAGATGCACAAAAATTTTATGCCCTTCTCAACGGTTCTGTAAAGGCAACAGGTAAGAATTACAATCTTACTCTTTGGGCAAAAAATATTACAGGCACGCAGTATTCTACGTTCTATTTCGTTTCAATACAGCATAAGTTCCTACAACGCGGAAAACCTTTCCAATTTGGAGCTACTTTAAGAATAAACATTTAAAAAATAATTTTAATAAAAATGAAAAAACTATTTTTACTTTTATCCCTGATTTTCACATTGTCTTTGACTTCTTGCCTTGACAATGAATCAGGCAGTGTAATTGCCAATGACTCTTTCATCGGATTCAACAAAATCAACAAAGTCGGCAACCCTACAGATGCTCAATTCAAGGCTGCCAGCTACAAAATGGCACTTGATTTCACTAAAAGCACAATCGAACTTGAAATCAACAGTGCATACGAAGAAGATGGCGATGCTGTAGTATTGAACTTGGGTAAACTTCCATTCAAAATGTCTGCTGAAGGCGGTTATACAATTGCAGTTGACCAAGTAAAACCTAAAGTTAACGGCACAGAATCAGGAAGATATATCATCACAGACTTTAAAGGTAAAATCTGGGTATATTATAAAAACGTAGGCGGTAAACTTGAAGAATTGAAAATTTACGAATTCTCTTACATCATCAACAACGTAACTGAAGTGGTTGCTTACACTCACCAACCATTGTTCCACTGCCCTGAAACAAAAGTTACAGACCAAAACGGTAAAATGCCGGAATTCAAAACTTCATTGACTCAATTCGAATTGACATATAACCCAACATCAGCAAACGTTCGCATCATCAACGCTAAATTTGCTGAAGGTATGCCTCAAATGGATATGACACTTACAGAAGTTCCTTTCACATTCACTCCAAACGGATTGCGCATCTTCGCTGAAAAAGCAGTTCCAAGTGTGAACGACACTCCATTCCCTCAATTCACATTCCAAAACTTCACTATGAATGTTTATGGCAATGGTTCAGAAATGACTGTAAGATTCACTTGTCCGGTCAAAGGTTCAACCTACGCTGTTGAAGCACAAGGAAGTGTCTATCCGAAAAAGGAAGATCCAAAGAATTAAAATGTAATTAGTTATTAATAATTTTGAGAAAGGGTGACTATCAGATAGTCACCCTTTTTTATTGTCTTATTTAGTTTTATTTTAATGTCTGTTGACGATTACTCGTTTTTCATTCTGATAGCTCTTTACGGCCTTCAAATTGCGAAGATAATCAACCATTCCGTCTGCTATCACAAAGTACAACTTGTTGCATTCCGTCTGCTATCACAAAGTACAACTTGTTGCCCGGGTCTCGGTGTTCAAATTTGGTGGCTGACAATAGATAGGTACTCATAGACACTTTGTAGGTCTTGCTTCTGTCCAACGGTGTACCATCAGGCAAGAACAATTCCAAACCGACCAATTGTTTGCCGTTAATATCATATTTTGAAGTCAGGCCGGCTGAATAAATCAATTTATAATCATCGGCATAGAAAGCACCTTTGTAGAAATCATAGATTTCATTTCCCGTAAGGTCTATCAGTACCAGTTCGTTACCGAATGGGTCCATTTCGTAAACATCGTTAGTGGTAATTTGATCTGTCAACAATTCTTCGATGCGGACCCCCCCACGATTGATGAACGACATATCCACTGGCGCAAGGCTGAACAAGGCATCTGCCATCAAATACCCTAATTGGTCTTTTGAAGTGAACGGAGCTTCGAGCTTGGCCAAAGGTTCCATCAATGCAGACTGCTCTCTCTTGATTTTGTTTAATATGTCGCGAACTTCTTTCTTTTCATTGCCCTTTGAGCCGACAGTCATCAGTTTCATTCCAGATTTGACCGTACCGTCGGGAGCTACTTTAATTTGTACCAAAGTTCCATATTTCAATTTTTTCTCTGCTTGGGTATATAGGATTCCATTATGGAATTCTTCCTCAGCAATTTTAGTATGTGAGTGACCGCCAATAATCACATCAACCGAGCCTTTCGGCAATTGTTCGCACAAAGGATAGTCCCCTTCCACTCCCAAGTGATTGACAAACATAACCACATCACAACTATCCTTCATTCCGACATATTGCTGCGCAGTCTTGAACGGGTCCAAGAACTTGAACTCTTTTGCATATTTGGGATGACAATCAGGAATTCCCTTATTATTGACTTGCAACAAGGAAACGATTCCCACTTTCAAGCCGTTGGAAAGATTGAAAATTTTATAAGGCTCAATATCAAAATCCAATTCTTTGGGAGTCTGCAAATTGGCACACAAGAAATCGAAATCTGCCTGGTCTTCCAAATAGGCAAAGCCTTCAGCTCCACTGTCAAATTCGTGATTCCCTACAGCCGACAAATCGAAGTCAACAGCATTCATCAACTGAATGACAGGCAATCCTTTCGGGTCATATTGGTCACTCAAAGGATTCCCTGTTTGGTTATCCCCTGCCGAAACAACCAACAATTCCGGATAGATATTGCGCAAACTATCCGCCATAAAGGCTAATCGAGGAAAACATTCAAGCGCCGCATGCAGGTCATTGACGGCAAAAATGGTGACATCACGGTCTCCAATTACTTGAGGTTGGGAACTGGCTATTTTCTGTGCAGAACATGACCAAAGAGTCGAAATTACGGCTACTGCAACGAATCGCAATATCTGTTTATGGATATTTTTCATCTTAGATTTTATATTTTTTAGCAAATATAGGATATTATTTGCTATTATTACTGTTGTTCCTCCTCTCTTTTGGAAAGGGACAAAAATGGGATGGGAAAACACCCTCAAAAATACGATTTGTTCGAAATAGGAATATACAAAAGAACGATAAATCGCAATATTTTCTTTAAATTCATTAATATATTCAAACTTATGCGAATATGCCAACTTTCAAATTAACCTTTTAACAATTAATTCTTAAAAAATCATATAACTGAGCAACTTTATATTGTCATATAAAAAGATTTAACTAAATTTACAAAGTAAATACATCAACGGCAAATCATGTATCAAGAAGATGAAGAAAGACTAGTAGCTCGCTTACGCAACCCTCGCGAATGCAGAAAAGCATTTGACGAGGTTATCAACGTATTCAGCGAACCCCTTTACTGGCATATTAGAAAGATGGTTATCAGCCATGATGATGCAAACGACATTCTTCAAAATACCTTTTTGAAAGCATGGTTGAATATCGAAAATTTCAGAGGTGAAGCAAAACTTTCCACCTGGCTCTACAAAATTGCCATCAATGAATCCATCACATTCATCAATAATGAAAAACAACGCAACAATTTGTCTATTGATGATGACAATTCTTTCCTTTGTGAGACATTGGAAAGCGACGAATGGTTTGACGGCGACGAATTGCAGGTAGAATTGCAACGCGCCATCAGCAAACTCCCTGAAAAACAGCGCTTGATATTCAATATGCACTATTTTGATGACTTGAAATACGAAGAAATTTCTGATATTTTAGGCACTTCAGTAGGAGCTTTAAAAGCATCGTTTCATCATGCTGTAAAAAAAATTGAACATTATTTCAAATAAGATTAAACCTTTATCCCGATAATAAGTCAAACCGATAAATGAAACAAGAATCAGACATATTAAATAAAATCGGAACAGACCCCGGATTTAAAGTTCCAGATGGATATTTCGACAATTTCAAGAAGCAAATGTCGGAAGCCCTTCCTGAAAGAAAATTTGAACCGGAAGCAACTCCTTCCAAGTGGTTGCGCATACGTCCGTGGGTATATATGGCTGCTATGTTTGCCGGAGTGTGGTGCATGATGCAAATTTTTGCAGACATGAAAAGAGCCAATAGCCGCAATTTGGGATTTAACCCAGAAATAGCAGATGCTATGCAAGACGAGAAATTTGTTGATGAATACATGATGATTGACAACAACATTTCTGACTACGACTTGCTAAACGAAATATATCAAGAAGGAATCGAATCCAACATATTCGACTCTGATTCAATCTCTTTAAACCAACTAAAATAAAATGAAGTCATTTATACTAACCATCATATTTTCATGTCTTTTGTTCCCCGCACAATTAATAGCAGAGAATCCAGCAATGGATGCTCAAATGCGCAACAAGTGGTTTAAGGAAGTACAAAGTTATAAATATGAATTCTTCACCAAAGAACTGGACCTAACCGCAGAACAGTCTGACAAGTTCTTCCCTGTTTACGAAGAAATGGAAAAGGCAGTCTATACGGTCAATAAAGAGGCTCGCGATTTGGAAGACAAGATTGCTCAATCGGCTGAAGATATTTCGGATTTGGAATACGAAGCTGCCACCGATGTACTTTACAAAGTGAAACAAAAAGAAGGTGAAATTGAATTGGAATACTACCAAAAATTCAATGAAATACTTTCGAAAAAGCAGTTGTTCTTGTTGAAAATAGCAGAAAACAAGTTTACACAAAGTATTCTGAACCATCATAAGAAAGTAACAAACAACAAGTAATAATAAAGACAATTTCTTATAAACTGACGCCTGATGAATTTACTTTCTTTCAGGCGTCATTTTTTTAATTTAATGACTATGAAAAAAATTATCCTGATAACCATATTAACTATTTGTACCATGCTCACAGGTAGCGCGAACACAACACCTGATTTCAGGTATCCGAAAGACGTATTGAAAACAGCTCTAAATCAATTAGAAAAAGGGAATAAAGAACAAGACTTACAGGAAATCATTGATGCAACCATCAAAATATCATTGGCTAAATCAATGATAACCAACGACAGCGCACAGGAAATCATTGAAAATATCGACAGCCTTGCCTATCAGACCAACGACATAGGTGCAAAATCCCTCATGTTTACACTCGAGGCAACCGTATTAAAGGCCTATTTTGACCAATATGCCTACAAGTTCTATGGCCGCGATGCCATTGTGGGCGATGCACCAAAAGAAATTGGAAACTGGACAAAACAGAATTTCATTGATAGGACGGTGCAACTTGCCAACATCATTTTCAGCAATAGAGCGGAATTGGCAAATATCCCTATCCAAGACTACAAATCAGTGTTGGAAATGGGAAGTGATGTAGAATTCACGCCATCGCTCTATGATTTTATGGCGCATGAATTCATTGATTTAATTCAAAGCTATGACTATAACCCAGTCATTCCTTTTTTCCGTATCTGCGACTTTACATTCTTTTTGAGCAATCATCCTAAATTCGTCAGCGTCACCGATGAAACCATCCATTTATTGTTCAAGTCCCTATTGGAAATCAACAAGAACAATCCTGCGGCATTCATCTATAGCGAAATGCAACGCCTGTACTTCGAAGGCGAGAACAGCCACATCAACTACGAAACTCAAAAAGCGCAAGCATACGAGGCACTAAATGCCCTTTATGAAGAATATGCCGATTCTGAATATTCAGTGGCAGTAGTCAATGAAATAGTTAAACTGGACGAAAGCCTCAGAACTTATGAACTGGCAAAATCTGTACTTAAAAAATATCCCAAGTACTCAAATAATGCAGACACTCATAACTTTGTCCAACGATATGAGCAACGCCACATAATTTGCAGAATTCCTTGCATATATCCATCTGGACAACCCTTGAAAATAAAGTTGGAAAGCAAAAATGCCACCAACGCAACAGTTACAGCCTACCGACTTCCCGCAACGTTTAAATGGAGTCATCATTCCATGAATACTAAAGAGATCAAAAAATTCAAAAAGGCAGCCTCAAACACCTATACTCTACAACCCAATTTCGGTGAATTTAAGCCTACTGAAGTCGAATTTCCTGCACTGGAAATCGGCGAATACATTTTTGTCACCTCTTTTGAAGATAAAGGCGGAAAGACTATTGAACCCGAGACCGTATATCACAGCAATATCCTATGCGTGACCAATATTAATTGTTTCAATATTAGAGTCAACAAAGAGAATCGCATCTATGTGATGACTGCAAAGACCAGTGAGCCGATTGAAAATGCGGATATTTATTTTAAGAGAAATCGCAAGGAAATGCATTTAACCACCAATAAGGAAGGTTATGCAGTTTGCCCTACAGAGGAATTCCTATCTGATTTCTATGTAAAAATCGGCAAAGATTCCATTTCAAGAGAATACATCAATTTACCCCAATCCAAAAACTACAACTATCCCCAAGATGTAGCTGTAATTTACACCGACCGCGGACTATATCGTCCGGGAGAAACCGTGAAATTTGCCACTGTCGTCTATAATAACGACAGCGAAAGTCCTCATTGTTGCGACTCCGTAAAAATCAAAGCCATTCTCTTGAATGCCAACTATGAATCAGTTGCAGAATTAAAACTGACAACCGACTCCTATGGTAGGGCTGACTCTTCTTTTGTCATTCCAGGGAAAGGGCTTACAGGCAATTACTCCATTCGTATCAAAAATGAATGTCAACACAATTTAGGCTATAAGTCTGTGACAGTCAGTGAATACAAAGCACCGACTTTCTATGTCAAATTTGACACAAAAGCCTCTAATCTGACAACCCAAGACAATGCTGTCATCAAAGGTTGTGCCCGTTCATTCAGCGACTTCCCGATTGCCAATGCAATGTTGACCTATACCCTCACGCAAGCCCGATTCTTCCCATTTAGCAGCAACGATGACTTTAACGACAAAGGAATCGCCACTACTGACGAACAAGGAAATTGGGAAATCAAGATTGACCCTGAACTGTTTAAAGGCAAAAAGAATCTTATTCTTGATTTGGAAGTCTCTGTCACGTCCGCTACTGGAGAAACCCAATCTGCACAAGATATATTCAGCATCGGCGAAGTAAAATATATTGACATCAAGGAGCACCGACTCAAAATTGAAGCGAACAAGAAAACTGTTCTTCCATTCAGAGTATTGAATGCCAAACGTGAAGAAGTGGAAACAAATTGTGAATATATTTTGACAGATAAGGAGAAGAAAACCGTTGCCAAAGGTTCTGTTTCTTCAAAAGACAAGACCATTGACTTTTCATCCATTCCGTCAGGAGAATATACAATGCAATTATTCCTCAACAATGAAGACGACCATTCTACTTATATGAAGGTCATCATATACCGCAAAACGGATAAAATTCCTCCGATTGACACCCCAATTTGGGTGACTGAAGACAAAATAAAATGTGACAGCAATGGTAATTTCACCCTTGCGTGGGGAAGTACGTTCGACACCCATATATACTATGTGATTTATAATAACAACGAAATCACGGATGAAGGTTGGCTGGCATCTTCAAAAGGGATGCACACACATTCTTTGAAAGCCCAATTCTCAGATAAAGAAAATGCACACATACAACTTTATGGTTGGAAGGACTTTAAATGCTTTGAAGAAGAACTTCAACTGATTGTCCCTACCCCTAAAGAAATCTTACAATTGAAGGTGGAGTCATTCCGTGACAAAATCACTCCCAACAAAAATGAAACATGGAGAATCAAACTTTGTGACCAAACAGGCAAACCCTATAGAGGAGCTATGATTGCCACTTTATATGATGCCTCTTTAGACCAAATTGTACGCAATTATTTCCAGGCACTAAGTTTACAACATAAAGAATACAGCATTGATTTTCATCAAATTACAGACAGGCATAAATTCGCCACTCATACGATTACACTATATGACGAGAAGTATCATAATAGTTTCATCGAACCTCATTTCAACACCTACAACCAATGTTTCTTCACCGAAAAAGACAGAATTATGTTGAGGGGCTTTTCTAATTGTACGATGATGAGGTCTTCAAACAAACTCTTCGCCACAGGAAACGACATAGATAAAGGTATTGAATACGACGGAGTGTTAAAAGAGGAAGCTACGATTGAAATAAGTGAGACGGAAGAAGAAAGCCCTCGTCAAAAAGTGGTTATATTGCGTGACCCAACCCTCAAAACAGCGTTCTTTATGCCTCATCTTATTGCAAATGAAGACGGTATCTTTACTTTGGAATTTGAAGTTCCGAACAAAAATACACAATGGCATTTGTTGACGATTGCCTATACCGATGAATTGAAGAACTGCCAATTCGAAAAACTGGTTACAGCTAACAAACCACTGATGGTTCAACCGAATTTGCCACGTTTCTTGCGTAATGGCGATAAGGCAACTTTGAAATCCTCTGTGATGAACAATCATGACAAAGAAATCTCTGCCACTGTAGAAATTGAGATTTTCAATACATCAGACTTTACCGTCCTTTGCAAACAGAAAAAGACATTGATATTGCCGGCAAAATCTTCTGAAACTATAGGAATTGATTTTGAAACCCCTCAATACCTTACAGAAATAGGGTTCCGAATTATTGCCCAAAATGAAGAAGCCAGCGATGGTGAACAATCCGTCATCAAAGTTCTTCCTGCGACAGAAAGGATTATCGAGGCTAAACCTTTCTACATCAATGAAAAATATGCTGAGATTGAAATGCCTAAATTTAATAAATCAGGTAAAATCACCTTTGAATATTGCGACAATCCTGTATGGTATTGTGTCACTTCTCTACCGTCAATCATGTCGGAATCGGAAACAGCCTGCGCCTATATCAACAACTACTATTCTACGGTCATGGCCGACAGAATCGTGAAGTCGAACCAGCAAATCAAAGATGCCATTCAATATTTTGCCACACATCCTGTAAAGTCCAACTTGGAGAAAAACCAAGACTTGAAACTCATCGACGTGAATTCCACACCATGGCTGGAAGAAATGAAACAAGAGAACCAACTATTACATAATATTGGAGAATTGATTGATTCTACTACGATTGCCAGTCGCAAATCCGAGCTAATCAAGAGATTGCAAAATTTGCACAACGATGATGGAGGATTCGTATGGTTTGATCATTGTACTTCATCTGAATACATCACAACTGAAGTGCTACAACGTTTGGGTGAATTGAATGAAATCGGTTACCTTGACCAAGACAAGAACTTGGAAAGCATGATTGTTGATGCCATTTCATATATGGATTCAACCATGATAAAAGCCATCAAAATGGCATGGGAGCCAAAGTCGGTTTACTTAAGTTATGCCCATTATATCTATGTGCGTTCATTATTCCCGAATATTCCAATGGACAAGCCTGTCAAAAAAATCAAGGATAATATATTGAAACAACTCATAAAGACATGGAGAAATTTCAATATCAATAAAAAAGCAGAAACAGCTGTTACATTGGCAAACTATGGAGAATTAAAAACTGCTGAAAAGATATTGGAATCTATCATGCAATTCTCTCGCTTGTCTGAAACCTTGGGCAGATACTGGGATGTGGAAAGCTACAACAAAATAGGCATTGCCGTTTCAGCATTGAAAGCAGCCTACAAGATTAATCCACAACGCCCTGAAATCGAAGAAATTCGCAAATGGATTTTGATGACAAAAGAAACGCAGGACTGGAACAATGTTTCTACAAAATGCGATGCCATTTATACCATTCTGGCTACAGGGAAAATCTTGCTGCATACCAATGCAGTTCCTCCTGTCATTAAGATTGGAGACATCACACTTACCACAGAAAAGAGCGATGACTATTTCGGCTATATCAAATATGAATTGCCCACAAGCCTATTGGACAATCACAGTATAATTGTCAATCGGTCGAACGATACTCCTTCCTGGGGTGCAGTCTATTGCCAATACAATGCTCCGATGGACGAAATCGAAAAATACAGGCAAGAGGATTTCAAAGTGGAGAAAGAATTCTACCGCTATAATGCGGACAATTTGCTGGAATCCATCAACGAACAAGACATCAAAACAGGCGACAAGATTCAAGTACGCTTGAACATAAAGACCAACCGTGACTTGGATTATGTGACAATCGTTGACCAACGTGCTGCATGTTTTGAACCAATTTCTCAAGTTTCGTTCTATGACTATTGCGACGAGGCATTTTATTATAAGGAGACTCGCGATGAAAAAACAAATTTCTTCATTGACCGTTTGAGAAAGGGAAATTACATTCTGCATTATGATGTACACGTCAACAATGCAGGAGAATATTCAAGCGGTACAACCACGTCGCAATGCTTGTATGCCCCACAAATCACAGGACATTCAGCAGGCAGAATGATTAAAACTAAATAGAAAATCCGTAACTTTGAACTTGAAATAACAAATAAAACATAAAATAGAGATGCAAAAGCTTTTATTGGTAGCCGCGTGCGGACTTGCCACCTTGGGTGCTTCAGCACAACAACTGACAGAACAGGAATTGGACGAGATTCAGACATCATTCGTTCTTGACTCATCCACCAAAGCCCTACAAAACATTATTACCAATGAATCAAATTTGAAAAGTTTGTCATTGAACCGTGCCGTTCAAGGCAAAACCGACCACTATTTCAAATATCGCGTGGATGTGAAAGGCATTACCGACCAACATCAATCAGGCAGATGCTGGATGTTCACTTCAATGAATGTGCTTCGTCCGTCAGTGATGAAACAATTCAACATCAAGGAATTTGATTTCTCTCACAACTTCACATATTTCTGGGACATCTTTGAAAAAAGTAACTTGTTCCTTGAAAATGTGATTGCAACAGCCAACCATAAGATGACTGACCGCGACGTGACTTTCTATTTTAAGTCTCCGGTAAATGACGGCGGTGTGTGGAACTTGTTCTACAACGTAGCTCGCAAATATGGTGTCGTTCCTCAAAACGTAATGCCAGAAACTGCGCATTCCAACAATACGGGACAAATGACCGCCATTATCAACGAACGTCTTCGCGCAGGAGGTTATGACCTTCGCGCCATGATAGCTGACAAGAAAAACGACAAAGCAATTGCATCAGCTAAAATTGACATTTTGAAAGATATTTATCGCATTCTTTCCCTTTGTTTGGGTGTTCCGCCCACAGAATTTGAATGGAGATACGAAACTAACGACAATAAGGTGGAATCTCTAAAAACCACACCAAAGGATTTCTTCAACATGATTACGCCTAAAGAATATGACCCGGAATCTTTCATTATGATTATGAATGACCCTACCCGCGAATATTATAAGGTGTATGAAATCCAAAACTACCGCAATGCTTACGAAGGCATCAACTGGATTTACTTGAATATGCCTATGGAAGACATCAAAAAGGCAGCCGTTGCATCCATCAAAGCCAACGAGCCTTTATATGTTTCTACAGACTTGGCAAAATATAACGGCAAAGAAGGTATCAGTGACCCGGATATGTACGACTACGAATCCTTGTTCGGTATTCAATTAGATATGGACAAAAAAGCACGTATCCTAACTCGCCAAAGCGGATCGGCACACGCCATGACT
Source organism: Muribaculaceae bacterium (assembly GCA_020026215.1). Taxonomy (GTDB): domain Bacteria; phylum Bacteroidota; class Bacteroidia; order Bacteroidales; family Muribaculaceae; genus Limisoma. The sequence continues at coordinate 16,841 of JAHHQT010000015.1, read as the reverse complement.
TTGATAGCTGTCGATACTGACGAAAACGAAAAGCCTGTAAAATGGCAATTCGAAAACAGTTGGGGCGACACAGCAGGGCACAACGGATACATGACATTGACAGACAAATGGTTGGATGAATATTTGTTCCGTATCGTTGTCAACAAGAAATACTTGGAAGACAAAGCATTGAAAGCGTCAAAGACAAAGCCTATTCAATTGCCGGCATGGGACTATATGTTCTAATATGTTTCTAAAACTAATAATGATACCCGTTGTTGGAATCCCTCAAAATAATTCCTTCAACGGGTATCGTATATTTTAGGTGTATTATTTCCTTTTTAGTCCATTTTTATTAACTTTGTAGAAACCTTAAGCACACAGAAATGAGCTTTGACAAAGTTAAGAAGATAGACTTGCCCAAAATTTGCGACAGAAGAGGCAATCTCTCGTTCATTGAGAACGACGGACTTCTTCCGTTTCATTTAAACCGCACTTACTGGCTATACGATGTTCCCGGAGGAAAGAAACGCTTCGGTCATGCTTTCCACAAGCAGGAAGAGGTTATTATCGCCCTTTCCGGTAGTTTCGACATCGTGTTGAACGACGGTAAGGAAGAACGCCGTTACCACATGTGCCGTTCCTACTACGGACTTTATGTACCACAAATGATGTGGCGCGAATTGGACAATTTCTCAACTAATTCCATTGCGCTGATTTTGGCATCTACACCTTACAGTCCAGAAGACTATATAGAAAACTTCGAAGACTTTAAATCCATCGTAAACAAATGAGCACAGATTCACATATAACGTCAGACGTAGATCAATGCGAACTCATCACATTGGACAAGCACTCCCACGAAAACGGCAACTTGACGGTGATTGAGAACGGGTTGCATATTCCTTTCGACATCAAACGCGTATATTACCTTTATGATATACCCGGAGGTGAAGAACGTGGCGGTCACTCCCACTACGAATGCCATGAACTGATTATTGCAGTCAGTGGCAGTTTCAATGTGGAGATTGACGACGGCGTGAAAAAGAAAGTAGTGACACTCAACCGTTCCAATGTGGCTCTACATGCCCATCCAGGCATCTGGCGTACGCTGAATAATTTCTCATCAGGCTCTATCTGTCTGGTATTGGCCTCCGACAAATATTGCGAAGCCGATTATGTCCGTGAATATGACGTTTTTAAATCGCTAACTAAAGACAAGAAGAAATGAACAAAATAGACTTTTTGTCATTGAAAAAATGCAATCTTCCGTACGAAGAAGAAATCAAGCGTGTGGTTTGCGATGTCATCGAATCAGGCTGGTATCTCAACGGCAAGAACATTGCCACCCTCGAACAGAAAGTGGCTGAAGTGGCACAAACTCAATTTTGTGTAGCCTGCAGCAACGGTCTGGATGCCTTGCGCCTGATTTTCCGAGCCTACATTGAAATGGGTGTCATGCAGGAAGGCGATGAAGTGATTGTCCCGGCAAACACTTACATTGCATCTATTCTTGCAGTTACCGACAACCGTTTGAAACCGATATTCGTTGAACCGTCTGAAAAGACCATGAATATTGACATTGATAAAATAGAATCTGCCATTACACCGAGAACTCGTGCTGTAATGGTTGTTCATTTATATGGTAATCCTTGTTGGGACGAAAAGCTCAATATCTTGGCAAAACGACATGGTGTAAAAATTATTGAAGACAATGCCCAAGCCATCGGAGCTGTTGCTCATTGCAACGGTCTGCACGGAACAGCCGTTACGGGCGGATTGGGAGATGCCTCGGGATTCAGTTTCTACCCCACCAAGAACATTGGCGCATTTGGGGATGCAGGAGCAGTCACTACCAACGATGAAAAATTATACCAAACCGTAAAGGCTTTGGTGAACTACGGCACCGACCGCCGCTACCACAACCTCTATGCAGGATTGAATTGCAGAATGGACGAAATTCAAGCTGCAATACTCTTGGTGAAGTTAAAACACTTGGACGAAATTTCAGCAGAAAGACAAAAGAAAGCATTGATTTACGACGCTGAAATCAAAAATAGCTTGATTGTCAAGCCAATCATTAACAAAAATGAAAAACAAGTTTGGCACCAATACGAAATCAGAGTAACGGAACGCCGCGATGAATTCCGAGAATTTCTTGCGGTCAATGGTGTGGCTACCGATATTCACTATGCCGTACCTCCACACCTACAACCTTGCTACAAAGAATTTTCCCATTTGGACCTGCCAATTACCGAACACATGGCAAACACATTGGTCAGTTTACCTATTGCAGAATCTGTATCAGAAAACGACATCCATGAAATCGCAAATATTGTAAATAAATTTGTTTAGATTTTTTTACAAATAATTGGTGAATACTTAGCTAAACTAAAATATAAAATAGTACTTTTGCATATCTTATTAACTTAGAAGTAGAGATGATTAAATTAGACAAAAAATCAATTTGGCCATTGGTCAAAGATTGTATAATGATCCTTATCGGATTGGTATTCTACGCAATCGGATTTTGTGGATTTGTTCTTCCAGAACAAGTCGTTATTGGAGGTGTCCCGGGTGTTTCTACCATTCTTTATATATCCATGGGTATTCCGGTTGCCATTTCACTCTATTCCATTAACATTCTCCTGCTTGTCATTGCATCACGTACGGTGGGGTGGGAATTTGTCATCAAGACAGTTTTTGGTTCTACATTTCTAAGTTTGTTTATCGGTATTGCACAACCGATATTTGAAGCGCACCCTATCTTCTTGGAAGATACCCTATTGAACTGTATTATTGGTGCCATCTTATGTGGTATCGGTATTGGCATGGGGTTGGCTCACAATGGTAGTTCTGGTGGAACAGATATCATTGCAGCCATGGTTTCCAAATACAAACAAGTGTCTGTCGGCAGAATGATTCTATATGTAGATATGTGCGTCATCACATCTTCTTACTTTGTTCACCATAGCATTGACAAAATGGTTTACGGTTACGTGGTATTGGTATTCCTTTCATTCGTTGCCGATATGATTGTCAACACCAACAAACAAGCGGTTCAATTCACCATCTTCTCCAAGAAATGGGATGACATAGCAACTATCGTCAATACCGAAATGCACCGCGGTTGCACCATTTTGGACGGTACAGGCTGGTACACCAAACAAGAAGTGAAAATGTTGATTATCTTCTGTCGCAAGATTGAAGCATTGCAAATCTACAGAATTGTCAAGAGCGTTGACCCAAAGGCCTTCATTTCACAAGCCAATGTGAACACTGTTTATGGCGAGGGATTTGAAGAAAACAAAGTTAAAGCAAGAAGAAGACTTGAAAAACAAGACGAATTGCACGAAGAAGAAGCTAAAGCAGAAAAGACCTGCTAATTTCCCCTTCATCTAAAAATATAAAAACAAGACTATCTTTTTTCGGTAGTCTTGTTTTATTTTATGCTCGTTAATTTACCCCTAAAAAAGGAGCCTCCACTAAAGTAAAGGCTCCTTTATAGCGTTATCAATAGGTATGGTTTGTTAAAAAAAGATGGCGATTGCGCGGAAGATGAAATAGCCAGAAACCAAAAGTTTCAATAATGTACCGAACAAGAAGCCCAAGAAAGCTCCAAATCCAGCTTTCAATGCTTCAGGGAATGGGCGGTTAGCCAACAATTCACCGACAACAGCACCAACAAACGGGCCCCAGATTATACCCCCGGCAGGAGTGAAGAACAGACCTACAAAAGTGCCTATGATACACCCCCAATTACCATATTTTGTACCACCGAATTTCTTCGTACCAATAATTGGGGTGAAATAGTCCAACAAAACCACCACAACCACAGCTACTGCACTCCATACGAGTTCAGTAATGGAGAACTGCGCACGGTTACTAAAGTGAATGAGCAACAATCCCACATAGGAAACTGGCGGACCGGGCAACATTGGAACAATACATCCAATCAACCCAACCAACAAACAAATTGCCCCTAATACAATCAGGACAATATCAATAGTCATGTCCATAACAAAGAATTAGATTAATGTTGAAAAGTAAGTAACTTATTCATTAGAAAATTCACAGTACCGAAAATGAACAAACCCAAGAACTGAGCCAAATATTCATTCATGCCTGCAAATTCAATCAAAGACCACATAAAGAGGAATTGTGCCACATAAGCGCAACCGAATGCACTGAGGTATAAGAGTATTTCTCGGCCCAAGTTTTTACTGTCCGAGCAGAACACCCATACTTTGTTGAGCACAAAACTACTGACAATGGCAAGAGTATAAGCACAAATATTGGATAGAATATAATGTTGTTCGAGCAAATCCATCATTACCCAAACAGTCAGTGAAATAATTACAAAATTGCTGAACCCTACCACGGCAAACCTCAACAGGCTGCCTTTGGTGGTTCGTTTCGTTTTTACAGTTTTATCCAAAATCAATATTTATATAGGATTAACCTTTATAACCTTCTTCAAAATCCAATGTGCCCGATTCTTCACGTTCGCAACGGCGTTTTGACCAGCAACGGCGACACATCGCCATATACTTGTCGTTACCTCCAATTTCAACCTGGTCACCATCCATCACGACATTGCCCAAACTATCAATACGCGCATTGATGATAGTCTTGCGACCGCAAGTACAAGTGGACTTCACTTCATCAATCGTATCGGCAATTTCAAACAAGCGACGAGATCCTTCGAAAAGGTGGCTTTGGAAATCGGTACGCAAACCGTAGCAAAGCACATTGACACCATAATCGTCAACCAATTTAGCCAATTGGTCAACTTGCTCAGCTTTCAAGAACTGAGCTTCATCTATCAGAATCCATTCACAGACTTCTCCTCTTTCCTTGAAGATTTCAAGAAGCATTTTATACATATCACTATCTTGAAAAATCCATGAACAGCGACGTTCGATACCTATGCGAGAGCGAATGACACTATCTTTTTCACGGTCATCAATACTGGGTTTCATGCAAACGTAGTTCATATTACGTTCTTCAAAATTGTATGCTGTTGTCAACAACATGGCAGTTTTAGCTGACCCCATTGTTCCATACCTGAAATATAGTTTACCTCTTCTTAATACTTTTTCGTCGCACATGATAGTTTTAATTTGTTGTATCGCAAAGTTAGAAAAATTTCAACAAAAAATCAGTGTGCCTGCCATGTTTCTAAACATAAACCCCACCACTGTTATAACCATTTTTAATTTAATCCGAGCTAATGTTTTTGTTAAACACTCATGCTTAAACAATTGTGATGACATTAGCCAGTCCAAAAAGATTTCAAATATTTATTAAATATTTTTCTTTTACAAAAATTTTAATTTCTCAGCAGGCTTAAAAGCGTTTACTTAAATTTGATAAAAATATTTTAACAACTATTTAACAAATTTTCTCTAATCATACATCAGCACGCCCCAAAAAGCATAAAAATATTAACAACCTATATTCATAGAATTTTCAAAAAGTTTAAATAAAATGTTCCTTTTTCCGTCCCCAAAAACAATATACAGACTGGTTGTTTTCATCTATTAAACCTCATTTATAGCATACTACAAGTGCTTATTAATATTTTTTAATATTTAGAAATGCGTATATTTATAAAGTTAAAGTACTGATTTTTAGTAAAATAAAAACAAGGCAGCATTTACTTAACATATTTTTAGTTAATATTTGTACAAATACTTGCATTTAAAAAATCGGTTTTTTATCTTTACTAAACGTTGAACTCTTCAGTTTTACTGATATAAATTAAATTTCTTTCTCATGTTCAAATTAAATTATTTGCGCAATGTCGCAATCCTTTTGGCAATGTCCATAAGTATTACCAACAACAATGTTGAGGCTTGCACTGGAATTGGAATGCAAGCAGAAGATGGAAGTAAAGTTATCGCAAGAACGATGGAATGGGGTACCTTTATTCTAGAGGCTAAGTATTCAGTTGTTCCGAGAGGCTATACTCAAACAGCGCTCACTCCTACGGGAACTAATGGTTTAAAATTTACAGCTAAGTATGGTTATGCAGGCATTTCAGCTCTGGAAGACAGATTTGTTGTAGAAGGTCTGAACGAAAAAGGTCTTGTAGCGGAACTGTTCTATTTCCCGAACTACGGCAAGTGTGAAGAATACGACCCTGCGAACAATGCAACAACAATCACGGACGTACAATTAATCCCTTGGATGTTGGGCAACTTCGCAACCATAGAAGAAATGGAAAAAGAAATAGGGAAATTACACATTATACCCTATGGTCATGGGTTCGACAACGTACACTGGAACGTCGGTGACAGAACAGGTCGTCAAGTTGTAATTGAAATTATCAATGAGGAAGTGAAGATTTTCGAGAACGAAATCGAAGTTATCACAAATGCACCAAATTTCGATTGGCACATGACCAATTTGAACAACTATGTGAATATCTTCGCAGGAGCAGCTCCTACTCACGAGATTGTTCCGGGTGTCACTCTAAAACCGTTCGGAATTGGCTCTGCATCATTAGGACTTCCTGGAGACCTAACTCCTCCTTCACGTTTCGTCAGAGCTGCTTTCTATAAATTAACAGCTCGTCCACAAAAGGATGGAGAAGGAACAGTTCTTCAAGCCTTCCAAATTTTAAACAACTTTGATGTACCGGTCGGTGCAGAATTCTCCGACCCTCAAGAGGCTCCAGAATTTCTAAGTGCCACACAATGGACAGCAGCAGTGGACTTGATGAATTTGAAGTTCTACTACAAAACTGAATGGAACTACACTATTAGATGCATTGATTTGAGCAAAATCGACTTTAGCAAAGTGAAATTTCAATCTTGGCCTTTGGACAAAGTCAAAAAACAACCAATTGAATATATTCCTGTGAAATAGACACTAATAGTAAAAACAATCGCAAACTACTCAAGTAGTTGCGTAATCCTACAATTTGAATATTGGTAATGAGTTCTCCAAATCATTACCAATATTCATTTTTTGTTTGTCCACTAGCGAATTAATGCCAAAAAGTTAGAGATATTCCCTCATTTGTCCTCAACGGACAAAATCGATTGATTTTAAGATTAAAATCTTTTAGATTCACGCAATTTATTGATAACGTTGCATCCCTTATTCACGTTTTATGGAACAGAAAGAGCCAATATTAAAGAAACCACTTTTGGGTATGACACTTGAAGAATTGACTAACTTGGTCAATGAATTGTCAATGCCACGTTTTACAGCCAAACAAATAGCTCAATGGCTATATGAAAAGAGAGTGACCGACATCGATTCGATGACCAATCTTTCCAAAGCCAATCGAGCAAAATTGTCTGAAACGTATTGCGTAGGTCGCAAAGAGCCTGTCAGTGAAATGAGAAGTATCGACGGCACAGTAAAATACTTGTTTGAGACAAGCGACGGCAAAATGATTGAAAGTGTCTATATTCCCGATAACGACAGAGGCAATGACCGCGCCACTCTTTGTGTTTCATCTCAAAAAGGTTGCAAAATGAACTGCCATTTCTGTATGACAGGCAAGCAAGGCTATCATGGCAATCTAACCACCAACGAAATCATCAACCAAATTTTCAGCATTCCTGAATCTGAAACACTGACTAATATCGTCTATATGGGTATGGGAGAACCGATGGACAACTACAGCAATGTGCTAAATTCCATCCGTGTGATGACAGAAAGCTGGGGCTTGGCATGGAGTCCGAAAAGAATTACCGTTTCATCCATTGGCAAGCTAAAAGAATTACGACAATTAATTGAAAATACAGATGTTCATATCGCCATCAGTGTACACTCTCCATTCCACAATGAGAGACAAAATCTGATGCCGGTTGAAAAAGCCTATCCGATTGAATCAGTGATTGATTTTCTACGCGGATATGACTTTGCCCACCAACGCCGTTTATCGGTGGAATACATCATGTGGGAAGGCTTGAACGACGACATGCGCCATGCCGACGCTTTGGCTGATTTGTTGAAAGGGACAAAAGCTCGTGTAAACTTGATTCGCTTCCATGCCATTCCGGGTGTGGACTTAAAAACATCCAATGAAAAAAATATGGTCGCATTCCGCGATTACTTGAATCAAAAATCAACGTTATGCACCATTCGCCGTTCAAGAGGCGAGGACATCATGGCAGCTTGCGGTATGCTTGCAGGCAAGAAATTGAAAGATGCTGAAAGAGAAAATTAATTTAACACATACTACAATGAACAAAAATTTAAACAGAATTTTTATTTTGTCTTTATTCTTGTCTTTTGCTACATCATTGTTGGCTGTTGCTCCCAACGGCTACTACAAAACAGCAGAAGGCTTGCAACAAAAGGCTTTGTTGAAAAGACTTTGCGACATCGTTGGCCCTCACACCACAATTTCTTACAAAGGTCTATGGACTCTGTACAAGACTTCTGACGTACGCCCAGGAACACAAGAAATCTGGGATATGTACTCTACAGCCAAATATAAAGCAGGAAAAGACCAATGCGGTGCATACCATTCAGTTGGCGATTGCTACAACAGAGAACACTCCTTCCCTAAAAGCTGGTTCAATGATGCCAGCCCAATGGTTTCTGACGCATTTCACATTTACCCTACAGACGGTGTAGTTAACAACCAACGTTCAAACTACCCTTACGGTGAATGTGCCAACGGAACAACACTTTCTGCTCCAAGAGGCATCAAGGCTTTGGGTAAATTAGGCACTTCTACATTTCCTGGCTATTCAGGAACAGTATTTGAACCAATTGACGAATACAAAGGTGATTTTGCACGTTCATACTTCTATATGGCAGCCTGCTACAACGACAGATTTGCATCATTCCACAGCCCGATGCTTGCAGGAAACGACTATCCTTGCTACACAAATTGGGCTATCAACCTATTGATGAAATGGCACCGCCAAGACCCTGTCAGCGAAAAGGAAATCGACCGTAATGATGAAGTCTATGCACACCAAAAAAACCGTAATCCATTCATTGACCACCCTGAATTGGCTGAATACATCTGGGGTAACAAACAAAACGAAGGTTGGGTGCCTGGTGGTGTAATTGACCCTGTCATCACTTCTCCGGTAAGTGGCACAACTATCGATTTAGGCGTTGCATTGGTCAATACCAATTTAACTCAACAAATCACTGTTAAATCTGCTGGTTTGAAAGAAAACTTGAATGTTACCGTTGCAGGAACAGGTTTCTCAGTTTCAACTACAACAATCTCTAAAGACCAGACCAACGGTGCAGGCGCAAATATCACAGTCAGCTATCAATCAGCCACAGCTGCTGAAGCTACAGGCGTTTTGACCATTTCAAGCGCAGAAGTATCTTCTCAAGTCAACTTGAAAGCTATGGCCGTTGAAAATATTGTAGCTCTTCCTGCTGAAGGTATAACCATGAACAGCTTCACCGCACGTTGGCAAGACATGAGCAAGGACGGTAGCAACTATAATCTATATGTATATCTTGCAGACGGAGTAACAGTTCTCCCTGGTTATCCTAAAACTGTAGCAGCATCAGCTGAACGCTACAATGTAACAGACTTGGATTACTCAGCAACTTACAAATACAAACTGACTGACAAGAATGGTAAAGAATCAAATGTGATTACTGTAACTACCAATGATCCTATCCGTGAAATCAACGCTATATTACCACAAGGTGACTTGGTATTCAATACAACACCAAATACAGTGAGCGATGCTCTTCCTGTTGACATCGCTTGCGAATACATCCTTGAAAAAGAAGTAAACGTAACTATCACAGGCAACTTCGAAATTAGTTCAGACAAGGCTAACTGGAGTAAATCTTTGACCGTTTCTTCTGAAGGCGAACGTATCTATGTACGTATGCAGGCTTCTGCAGCAGGTTCTTACAAGGGTATGTTGTCTGCAAGCACAGCAACTGTTGAAGGATTCGACATTGACGTTATCGGTTCTTCAGCTGCACCTCGCACCTTCTTCGAAGACTTTGAAGTAGAAGTTCCGGCAACAGGCGGTTACAACACTTCCGGTGCTGAAATCCAAGGTAACGCTTGCAAATGGTATATGAAAGATGCAGGTTTGTTCGCTCGCCCAGGTCAAGACCGCTACAACGGAACTCTTGGTGTATGTACAGGCAAAACGCCAGACAGCTATATCGAAATGCGTGAAAACAAATTGAACGGTGCAGGCATCTTCTCTTTCCAAGCAGCCCTTTACGGCAAAGACACTAAAGCATCAGTTGACGTTCTTTACTCTATCAATGAAGGTCAAAGCTGGACTAAGCTACAAAGTTTCGATATTCAAAACACTATTCTTGAAGAATATGTGGTGGATGCCAATATTCAACAACCTATCCGTTTCAAGATTGCCCAAACAGCAGGCAAGCGTATAAACATCGACGATATTGCAATCTCTGATGTCTCAAGCGTTGAAAACATCTATGCTGAAAACAAAAATTGGGATGCTTACGTTGTCAATGGCAAAGTATGTGTAGAATTGGAAGATGCAGCAAATATCTTGATTTACACTCCTGATGCTAAATTGGTATTCGAAGGCATGACTCAAAACGGAGCATTGATTGCATTGCCACAAGGCGTTTATATCGTAGTAAATGATGCAGTCAACGACAGTCGCAAGGTCATCGTGAAATAATTAATTTCGAACAGATTCTTATTCAAAATAAAAAGGTCGTCTCAGTAATGAGGCGACCTTTTTTCACATAACCTGTTTATCTACAAAATATATTTTGAGATACTTATTAAAGCCGTTTGATAGTTGTATTCCATATCAAATAACCGCATCTTGGCAGATTTCAGTTGTCGCATTTCAATCAAATAATCACGCATGGAAAGTTGTCCCGTTTCCAAAGCCCTGTCCAGGCTACGATAAATAGCATCGTTGTCGGCAATGGAACGGAACTCGGCAATCATGTCCTGCATGGACAATAGCGATGAATACTGCGCTCCGATTTTAGCCACTTCCATCAATTCCTGATTTGCCACAGCAAACTCACTTGCCTCATGCAATCGTTGTGCCGCCTTGCGCTTATGTCGTGAAGAAAACAGAGGAATACTCACCCCGACAATAAGTCCGTGATTGGAAACACTTCCCTCCTTACTATATTTATAACCCAAAGCAAAATTCGGGAAAGTCCCCATTGTAGCCACCTTCACCGCCTGTCTGTCGGCATATCGTTTTTGAACGGCAGCCTTATATTCTGGACTATTCGTCTTATAGCTGTCAATATAGCACTGCAATGGCTGTAAATTCTCCTGACTATAACTGTTGAAAGACGAATCTATTACAATACCGACACCACCATTTATGGCTTTCAAGTCTTCCAAAAGCACATTCTTACGAATCAACAAATCCTTCAATTCAGCTTCTGCATCAAAGAGGTCCAAACGCAAACTGTTCAGTTCGATGATGGTTAATTCGCCTTCTGCCTCTTTTGAGGAATAGAATTTGTATAAATCATGTTCCTTTTCTATCAGAAAATTCAGTTGATTGATACGCTTGTTCACATCAGTAAGGTCCGCCATAATCAACAGGGCATTTTCCTTCACTTCGAGCATTTTCGCCTGATAGATATATTCATATGCCGAAATCTGATGTTTTGCCATACGCTTGCGTGCGGCATACATTCCCGGCCATTCAAGCCCTTCCGTGACGGAAATTTCAAAACTGTCGTCAGGCTTACCGAAGGTATAGGAAAATTCCACTTCGGGATCAGCCCAATTATTTTCGGCACGTACGCCCTGAGCTTCAGCATCAAATGACTTTTGTGCCGATTTCAATTCTATATTATTGGAAAGTATCTGACGGACCACATCCTCGTGGGCAAACGCCCCCACCGCAGTCAATAAGCAAACAGATACCCATAAACAACGTCTAAGCATGTTTTTTACGTTTTGAATATAAATAATAAACAATAGGAGTGACAAACAAATTCAAGATAGTGGAAGAGAACAAGCCTCCCAAAATCACAATCGCCATCGGACTTTGGATTTCATTTCCAGGTTCTGCTCCCCGAGTGGCAATCGGTATCAATGCCAAAGCAGAAGTCAAGGCTGTCATGATAATCGGTAACAGACGGTCTGCCGACCCTTTGAATATACGTTCATTCAACGACAGCCCTTCCTCTTCCAACGCATTGTAATGCGACATCAGCAACATACCATTTCGGGTAGTGATGCCCAACAGGGATATAAAGCCAATGACGGCAGGGATATTCAATTCTGCATAAGTAAAGCAAATAATCAATACTCCACCAATCATGGCCAACGGAATATTCAGAAGAATAATCAATGATTCGCTGACGCTCTTAAACTCTTGATACATCAAAATAAAGATACATAGGATAGCAAGGATAGAAGTCAGCGCCAATGTGCGTGAAGCGGAAGCCTCACTTTCAAACTGACCGCCATATTGCACTTGATAGCCTTCGGGCAAGGCAATTTCAGCATCCACCTTTTCACGGATTTCATTGACCGCCCCTTTCAAGTCTCGGTCATCAACATTTGCCGACACGATGATACGACGGCGTGTACTTTCACGGAACACCGAGTTAGGGCCTGTAGCAGACTTGATATTTGCCACAAACGACAATGGTATTTTACCCACATTACTGTCAATCATCAGATTCTCAAAATCCTCGAAAGTCTCAGTGTCCTCTCCGTCAATAAACAACGTCAGGTCATAAGGCAAACCCTTGTCATACACTTGTGAAACGGAGATACCTGCCGCAGCGGCATTGACCAATTTAGTGAATTCTCCAATGGTGATACCATATTTAGCCAACAAGTCACGACGCGGTTGAATGACGAGTTCGGGACGTTCCACCTGTTGCTCTACATTCACATCAACAATCCCCGGAATCGTAGATATGGAATGTTGTATCTGTGTTGCCAATGAAAACAATTTATTCAAGTCCTCACCAAATACCTTGATAGCAATTTGGGCTTCCGTTCCCGAAAGCATGGCATCAATACGGTGCGAGATAGGTTGCCCGATTTCCAGACTAATTCCGGGAATCTCCGACATTCTTTCGCGAATATCATTCATAATCTCAAATCGGGAACGGTCCTTAATTTCATAAGGAGCTTCAATTTCAGAAGCATTGCTACCACGAGAGTGTTCGTCCAACTCAGCACGGCCTGTCTTGCGTGCAATGGTCTTAATTTCGGGAATTTGCATCAGAATACTATCCGCCATCAAACCTATTTTGTTGGATTCTTCCAATGATACCCCCGGAGTAGTCGTCACATTAATTGTAAACGAGCCCTCATTGAACGGCGGCAAGAAACTGCGACCAAAGGTGAAGAAAATAATCAATGAAACAACAAACATACCACCTACTACCCCCAATGTGGTGAACTTATGATGGAACACCCAATTCAATGAAGTATTGTAGAATACCTTCAACTTAGCCGTCGTAATCGGTTCTTTCGCTAATTTTTCCAAATGCTTTTCGTTAGTCAACAACAAATTGCAAAGCACTGGAGTCAATGTCAAAGCTACCAAAGTGGACGACACCAAAGAAATGATAAACGCCACTCCCAGCGGAATCAACAAACGGCCTTCCATTCCAGACAAGAAAAACAAAGGCAAGAAACTAGCTATGATAATCAACGAGGAGTTCAGAATCGGCATACGAACTTCTTTAGAGGCATTGAACACGACCTCCAGACTTGATTTTTGCTGTTTCTTCGGCAATAGTCGGTTTTCCTTCAATCGGCGGAACACGTTTTCCACATCGACAATGGCATCGTCCACCAACGACCCAATGGCAATGGCAATACCGCCCAATGACATCGTATTGATTGTATAACCAAACAAGTGCAATACCAGCATGGTAATCAGCACAGACATCGGCAATGCTACCAATGAAATGGCAGTGGTACGAATATCCATCAGGAAGAAAAACAAAACAATGACAACAAACAAAGCGCCTTCAAGCAAAGAACTTTGGATATTGTTAATGGAGCTGTCAATAAAGTCACTTTGACGGAAAATCTCTGTATTGATTTTTATATCCTTCGAAATGTTGGACTTGATGACCTCAACCTGCTTGTCTATATTGTCAATCAAATCCAATGTTCCTGTATTATACTCCTTGGCAATAGTCATCAATACCGCCTCTTTTCCTTCAACGGTAGCCATGCCAATAACAGGCAGTTTGGCATCAATACGCACTTGCGCAATATCACTCAATTTGACCACATGGTCACCCTTGACAGCAACTACCGACTCTTCAAGTTTGTCAATATCATTGGTATTGACATCGCCACGAATAACATATTCATTACCATATTGATACAACACACCGCCATCGGTATTGTTATTTAAGCCTTCGGCAGCATCAAGCACTTCTGATAATGTTACATCAAAATAGCGCATCTTGCCGGGATTGACCATAATCTGGTACTCCTTGACTTCGCCACCGATAACCGTCACTTGAGCCACCCCCTTAATCGCCAACAACTGCGGTTTGATTACACGGTCAGCCAATGTTCGCAAATCACGCATAGAGGTTGAATCCGCAGTCAAGCCGAGAATCATCACCTCCCCCATAATGGAAGTCTGGGGTCCAAGCACAGGTTTGTCAACATTAGGTGGCAACATATCCATAATGGTAGAAAGTTTTTCTGACACTACCTGACGATCGGTATAAATATTGGTATCCCAATCAAATTCAACAGTCACGACCGAAAAGCCTGTTTCAGAAGAAGAACGCACACGACGCACACCTGTTGCTCCGTTCATTGCCAATTCAATGGGATAGGACACAAATTTCTCCACTTCCTCGGCAGCCAGTCCCGGAGCTTCAGTCATCACAGAAACAGTAGGTGCGTTCAAATCAGGAAACACATCCACTTCCGTATTAACCGAGACATACAGGCCACTGCCCAACAACAAAACGCTCATAATCAAGATGAACAATTTGTTGTTCAACGAAAAATGTATAATCTTATTCAGCATATAATTTCAGATTTAAGGATTAGTGGCTGTGCCCGCTTGGAATGACAGCCGTAGCCGATGATAATCTCACTGCAATTACCCCATTGACAACGACCAGTTCACCCTGTGCCACACCAGACAGGATTTCGACGTTTATACCGTCTGAGCCTCCCACCTTTACTTCACGTTTCACATAAGCATTCTCATGCATCTGCACATAGACATAGATTTCACCTTGCTCTTCAGTCAACGCACTGACGGGAACAATAGTTGCCATCCTTTTCTCTCCCAACAAATAGACATCCACAAAACTGCCAGGAACGACTTTCCCGTTATTGTCGAACTCATAGTTCAATTTGACATAGCCATTACTAATCGCCACACCTGTTGATGAGGTTAACCGACGACCATTCATTTCACGCAAGGAATAGACCTTATCAGAATAAGGCAACACAAAATTTGCGCTATTCAAACTATAAACCTTATCCATATAAGTTTGAGGCAAATAAGCGCAAAGGGTTAATCGACGATTGGCAGATATAGATGCGATAGGCGTTCCAGCCTCAACATACGCACCATTCTCCACCAGAATATTATCAATTACTCCTGTGATTGTACCAATAGCGGAACTTCCAGCTGTCGTTCCTAAGAAAGCATTCTCTGCCATTTCAAAATTCTGCTTTGCCTCGCGATAGTCTTTCGCATTGACCAATTTCTCTTCATATAAAGGAGTTAATCGCTCCAACTCTGCTTTAGCATTCTTATAGGCAATGGCAGCTTCACTGGTAGGATCGCCACCAGAAACGCCTTTCCCGGAAACCGATGCAATGACCATTCCTTTCGCCACACCGACACCTATATTAATGCCCGATTTGAAATGTACAATACCTGCCGACTTGGCAACAATTAATTCACTCGATCCTTGTGCCGGCATAATTTCGCCCGACACCTTTATAACTTGTTCAAAAGTTGTATATCTGACAGAATCAGCAACGATACCCAAGCGTTTGACCTTGGCTGCATCCAAAACAATTTCGTCACTGCATTTTGGAACTGCGCTTTCTGCCTCCTCCGTCTCCTTGTTCTTATGTTCGCCATTATCGCCACAACCATACAGATTACCGACCATTGCAACAGCAAACATTAACTTCAAAAATGTTTTCATTTGCATACAATTATGATACAGACCACCATCAGTGTCTGTATTAAAATTTAAATAAAAAATAAGGAATTCTCAATTAACAAAGAGATGCGGAAGGAGGACCGCGTAACGTATTGCACGGAAAGAAGTCCGGCAACAATATATTGACATCGTTGAGGACAACAAATTCTTCATGTGTGCTGTCTATCCACAAACTATGGAACAAATCAAGAATGACGAAAACAAAATTCAAATGAATGTCATCCTCGATACTGGAATGTTTAATGACAGAAGCCTTGGAAATTTTCAAAGGGCAATCTTCTTCATTCTCGGCTTCATCGTGCTGACTCTCGTCACTACAAACCGAATTACCATGCCCCAATATATGAAAAAGGCAGAATGAATAGTCTTCACTCCCCTCCTCATGCGAACAATCATGGTGATGATATTGCATTACGCCCGACATCACAAATGCCGCAACGACTGACAATAACAATATTTTAAACCAAGATTTGCCCACTTTTAATATTTATCTTTTCACAAAGTTAAATATTTTCCGCAAATTTCATAAAATTTGCAAGAATGAAATGAGCAATTAATCAAAGATTAATCCTCATCGTCATCAAAAAAGCTATCGTCGAAATCAAAATCCGTATCACTGTAAGAGTAAGCTTCAGAAGTGAAACGTGACAATTCGCGACCATCCTTCTTGGTAGGACGTCCCATACCTTTCTGACGATTGATAAAGCCACCGATTTTTACCATTTCCAACAATTCGAACTGGCTCGGAG
>JAHHQT010000139.1 GCA_020026215.1 Muribaculaceae bacterium | reverse complement strand
ACATATTTATATTCGTACCAATAATCCAAGATGTCGCCCAACAAATATATCTCGGCGGCATCGTCCTTGATACTGTCGAGAAACCTCACCACGTTCATCTCCTTTTCACGGGGATTGGTGAAATATTTTGCGCCAAGATGGAAATCTGATAGAAAATAAATCTTTTTGTTATCGGTCATCATTCGCTTGCGATTATAGAAAACCTAATTCCAATTTAGCTTCTTCAGACATCATGTCTTGATTCCATTCCGGCTCAAAAACGATGTTGACATCCACGCTTTTCACACCTTCCACACTTTGCACCTTGATTCTGACGTCTTCAATCATGAAATCGGCAGCAGGGCAGTTGGGGGCTGTAAGGGTCATATCAATAATCACATCACCGCTGTCCAAAACGTTGATGCCATAGATAAGTCCCAACTCGTAAACATCTACAGGAATTTCCGGGTCGTAAACGGTTTTCAGCATTTTTACAATGCCTTCTTCAATCTTTTGTTTGGTTTCTATTTCCATAATAATTGCAAATTTAAGTTTTTTTATTCAAGAATCCGTCAAATGCGCCCAATTTAATCAGCCATTGACGAAAATAATTACTAAATTTGCAGTTAACATTCATGTTACAAACAAAATTTTAAATTTGAATTAACAGATTGAGTATGAAGAAAAGAACGAAGAAAATCATTGCTATTCTCTGTGCCATCAACTTTGGGGGAATTTTGGTGATCATGTTGGTTGGTTCTTTAATATACAATGGCATCATTGGCTATATGCCTCCTATCGAAGACTTATTGAATCCAAATGACAAATACGCAACACGTCTTTTCACTTCCGACGGAGAGGAAATGGGACGTTTTTTCCAAAGTAAGAACAATCGTGTTTATGTCAACTATGACGAGATTTCTGAAAACGTGGTTGATGCATTGATTGCCACTGAGGACGTGCGCTATTTCGAGCACTCGGGAATTGACTTGATTGCCTTGTCGCGCGTATTGGTCAAGACGTTGATTTTTGGTGACAGAAGTTCAGGAGGTGGTAGTACCATTACCCAACAACTGGCAAAGTTACTTTATTCTCCTTCTTCAAACGGTTTGTTGGACCGTGCCATGAAGAAACCAGTGGAATGGGCAATTGCCGTGAAATTGGAACGCTACTATACCAAGGAAGATATTGTCAAGATGTATTTGAATCGTTTTGACTTCTTGAACAATGCCGTAGGTATTAAAACTGCCGCTTACGTTTATTTCGGCAAGACTCCTACTGAATTGACCAAGGAAGAGGCTGCCACTCTGGTGGGTATGGTTCAAAACCCTTCACGTTACAATCCACTACGTTTCAAGGACCGTTGTATCGGCCGTCGTAATGTGGTGCTAAAACAAATGGAAAAGGATGACAGAATCACTGAGACTGAATTTGAGGAACTTTCAAAAATGCCGTTGGTGTTGAATTATCATAAAGTAGATCATAAAGACGGTATCGCTCCTTACTTCCGTGAGGCTGTCCGCTTGATGATGCAGGCGAAGAAACCAGTGCTTGCCAATTACAGGGCTTGGGAACATCAGAAATTTATTGATGATTCTATTGCATGGGAAACGAATCCTTTGTTCGGTTGGGTAGAGAAAAACCCTAAACCTGACGGTTCAAAATACAACATCTATACTGATGGTTTGAAAATCTATACTACTATCGATTCGCGTATGCAGAAATATGCCGATGAGGCTGTCTATGAACATTTAAGCAAGAATTTGCAACCGAAGTTCTCTCGCGAAAAGAAGAAGAGTGGTCCTTACACTCGTAATCCTTACGAATTGGATGGGGTAACAGTGGAAGACTTGATTAGTCACGCCATCAAACAGTCCGAGCGTTACCGTGTCATGAAATTGGCCGGTAGCTCCGAAGCTGACATCTTTAAAAAATTCAAGGAACCTGTTGAAATGAGAGTCTTTTCTTATGACGGTCCTATTGATACAGTCATGACTCCTCGCGACTCTGTGCTTTATCACAAGACTTTCCTTCGTGCCGGATTTATGTCTATGGACCCGTTGACAGGTCATGTCAAGGCTTATGTCGGAGGTCCTGACTTCCACTTCTTCCAATATGATATGGCAGGCGTTGGACGTCGTCAAATCGGTTCAACTGTGAAACCATTCCTTTACACTTACGCATTTGAAGAGGGTTATACCCCTTGCGATATGTTCTTGAATGCACAACCTGAAATCATTACCGCTAACGGTACGGTGTGGAGACCTCGTAATGCAGGTCATGCACGCATCGGTGAAATGGTGGATTTGTATTGGGCATTGACTACTTCCAACAACTGGATTTCCGCTCGTTTGATGAGTGAGTTGTCTCCATCAACTTTGGTTCGTACCATGCACAATTTTGGTATCACATCAGAGTTGCCTGCGGTTGAATCTCTTTGTCTTGGACCTTGTGATGTTTCTGTCCGCGAAATGGTGACTGCCTACAGTGCATTTTCCAATAAAGGCTTGAGGGTTGATCCTATCTATGTGACTCGCATTACTGACAATGAAGACAACATCATTTCAGAATTTGAACCGAAATATACAGAAGTCATCAGTACTGAAGCCTACTTCAAGATGATAAACTTGTTGCAGAGCGTCATCAACGCCGGTACAGGTAACCGCGTGCGTCGTGCGCCATACATCATTACAGCTCAGATGGGCGGTAAGACAGGTACAACAAACTTTAACTCCGACGGTTGGTTCATGGGCTTTACCCCGACATTGGTTTCCGGTGCATGGGTAGGTGGAGAAGAACGCTATATCCACTTCAATTCCATGGCTATGGGACAGGGGGCATCAACAGCATTGCCAATTTATGGACTGTTTATGAAGAAAGTCTATGCCGACAAGGAGTTGCCTTATTCACAAGAAGACAAATTTCCGGAACCACCGGCTGGATTTGAACCTTGTGTAAGGGATGAAAGTTCTGAAAATGTCACTTCCAATGAACCGGAAGAAGCATTTGAAGGTGTTTATGATTAAAAAAATAACAAGATAAAATAAAATCTCCGTATCGTTTGGTTCCCGAAATGATACGGAGATTCTTCTTTAATAGGATTAAGCGTTTTGCTTACTGTTTGTAAGCAAAATGGCGAAAAATTTTGATAAATTATCTTTGCGCTTTCGATTACATAAAATAATCTTTCTAAATGAAAACAAATTCATTTAAAATTTTTAAATAATGAAAAAAATAGTATATTTGCATTAGTGAAAAATATA
>JAHHQT010000138.1 GCA_020026215.1 Muribaculaceae bacterium | reverse complement strand
TCATATATTCATCCTTGTTTTGAATTGCTGAATCGAACAATAATTTAGCCAAGTTACGGTCTTCGTCATCCTTGAATTGAGGCAACAATTCTGAATAACCTTCTTGTTCAAAACGTTTGAATGTCTTCAAAACAAATGTACCGATAGTATCAATATCATCGTTCCAGTAAACTGATTTTGCTTCCAGAGCTTCTGCCAGGTCTTCATCATCAAGAACAATCTTTCTGAAAATATCTCTCCATAGCTTGGAATCTTCTTCCAAAGAACGATTGTCAGATGCCATATAGGCTTGATAAATTTCAGATTCAAGAATCTTGTCCAAAACAAGTTTTAGATAGATTTCACTGTCATCCCATGAAAGTTTGTTTTCTTCAACAAATTCTTGAAGGCTTTCGCATTCTTTCAATTTACGGACAAGCAAGTTGTCAACGAATTTTGTATTCGGATGTAAATCTTCCTCAGTGGGCAAATATTTGTTTCTTGCATTATCCAAACGGACTTCCTGCATCTTTGTCAATTCAATTGGCATGCACAACAGATAGTGATAAAGTTCATATGACTTATTCAAACTTTCTTCCAATTCATTGTGTGCATCAGATAGCTTCATTCCTTTGGGATCCAAAAGATAAGAGTACAACATTTGTACCACTTTTATTCTAATTAATATCCGATTTATCATAATTTTTTATCTTAAATTTCAATGTGCAAAGTTATTGCTTTTTATCTAAATATTCAATTATTAGAGGTCTTTTCCCAATCGTTGCCTTACAACTTCATAAATTAAGACACCTGCCGCAACAGAAACATTCAAAGAATTGATTTTACCCAACAAAGGAATTGCTGCCAAGTAATCACATTCTCTGATATTTTCAATTGAAATTCCAGTATCTTCTGCGCCCATAACAATTGCGGTTGGTACAGTATAATCAAACTTAGTATAGTTTTCTGTAGCCTTCTCTGTAGCACCCACTACGGTATAGCCAGACTCTTTCAATTGTTTGATAGCCTTGTTCAAATTTTTGGCTCTAACTACAGGAATATGCAATAGTGCTCCTGCAGAAGTCTTTATGGCATCACCATTTACAGACACACTGTTTTTTTCTGGGATGACAATAGCATCCACACCTGCACATTCACACGTACGGGCAATTGCGCCAAAGTTTCTAACGTCTGTCAAGCCATCCAAAACAAGGATGAAAGGTGTCTTTCCTTGCTCAAACAATTCCGGAATCACATTGTCCAATTCTGAATAAGTAATTGGAGAAAGGAATGCCAATACACCTTGGTGATTCTTTCTTGTAATTCTGTTAATTTTTTCCAAAGGCACTCTTTGAGTTACAATGCTATACTCTTTCAATACTTGAAAAAGTTCTACAGCCAACTCTCCTGTAAAATCCTTCTTGATTAGAACCTTATCAATGTCTTTTCCAGCTTTAATAGCTTCAATGACAGCCCTTATACCAAATATATAATCTGTATTATTCATATTCAATTAATGTTTCAATAGCGATTTTGCATTATTGATAGCAGCTTCGTCCACAACCCGACCTCCAAGCATACCGGCAATTTCTCTGACCCTCTGTTCTTCATCCAATTCAATGATGTTAGTGATGGTCTGTTCTCCCACATCCTGCTTATAAACTTTGTAATGACAATGTCCCATAGCAGCTACTTGTGGCAAATGAGTAATAGCGATGACTTGAATATT
The DNA here is from genome assembly GCA_020026215.1 of Muribaculaceae bacterium. Taxonomy (GTDB): domain Bacteria; phylum Bacteroidota; class Bacteroidia; order Bacteroidales; family Muribaculaceae; genus Limisoma. The sequence continues at coordinate 1,546 of JAHHQT010000138.1, read as the reverse complement.
TTTTGAAATACTCTTCATCATTTCACCTATTCTGTTTGCTATTTCTCCGGAAACTCCAGTATCAATTTCATCAAAAATTATTGAAGGCAAATTCATGCGTTTTGCAATGATTGTTTTAATGCACAGCATCAAACGCGACATTTCACCTCCCGATGCAGTATGCTCAATCGGCATAGGATTTTGACTCTTATTGAATGCAAACAAAAAATGGACTTGGTCTTGTCCCTGTTTATTATATTTAACTTTGTCAAAATTGATTTGACAAACTAAATTTTTCATTCCTAAAGGCTGAGCAATTGACAACAATTCCTTGGCAAATGCATCAGCTGTTTTCTTCCTGACTTTGGTGATTTCATCAGCCAATTTAGTAATCTTCACCAAATCAGTATCCACTTCTTTCTGCAAAGCTGAAATTTCAAAATCAGACTGTTCAATTTCAGAAATAGAATTTTCCAAATTGCTTTGAATCTCCAGAAGTTCCTCAACCGAATTTACTCTGAACTTTTGGAACAAAGAATAGATGGAATTCAACCGTTCCTCAATACGCTCCAATTCATTAGGATCATCGACCAATGAATCATTTTGTTGTGAAACGGTTTCGTATATATCTTTAACCTCAATCAAAATAGATTCAACTCGCTCGGACAATTGTTGCGAGTCTTCCTCTATTTTACCCAATTTAGTCAAATATTGCGTAACACTTGACAATCCTGAAATAACGCTATTTTCACCATCCTCCAGAATATTCATTACACTCCATATACAATCTTTGACATCAGAGATATTTTCAAGTCTTTTTTGTTGCTTTTCCAAGTCCTCCAATTCTCCTGCTTTCAAATTTAAGGCAGTCAATGAATTTAATTGGAAAGAATAGTATTCCTGGTCGGCTTTCAGTTTCTCAATTTTCTCAATATGAGAATTAAGTTTATTTAAATCAGCAATGTATTTTTTATAGACCTCAGAATATTCCTCCAATAGAAGCTGGTTTTGAGAGAGATTGTCAATTACGGATAATTGATAATCAGAACGCAACAACAATGTATTACTATGTTGCGAATGGATATCCACCAAACGGATAGACAAATCAGCCAATAATGCCAATGTCACAGGCGTATCATTGATAAATGCACGAGTACGTCCGTTGGGGAGAATCTCACGGCGGATAATGCATATATTGTCATAATCAATGTCATTCTCTTTGAAGAAAGATTGAAAATGATAATTCTTTACATCAAACGTTGCTTCAATATATGATTTCTTGTCGTTGTTACGGATTACCTTAGTATCTACCCTTTGTCCAAGCAATAGAGACAAAGCTCCTAAGATAATAGATTTACCGGCTCCAGTTTCGCCTGTAATGATAGACAATCCATTACCTAAATCCAATTCCAGAGAATCGATTAAAGCATAATTAGATATAACTAAACGTGTTAACATATCCGACTATATTAATGATTTTTCTGCTCAGTTTTAATTTTAATCAAACGTTGATTTTCTGTAGGATATAATGAATACAACAATTCGTAAACGGCATCACGTTCTGTTT
>JAHHQT010000137.1 GCA_020026215.1 Muribaculaceae bacterium | reverse complement strand
ATTATCAAGGTTTGGCAAACAATTCAAAAGGAAGGGCTTCCGTAATTTCTACGTTATAGAATTCTCCAATCCCCAACTTTTTTGTCTTTTCAATTAAAACTTCAGGGTCAACTTCCGGTGAGTCGAATTCTGTGCGGCCAATATAGAATTCCTTGTCTTCCTTATCAATGATTACACGGAAGGTTTTACCTACTTTTGATTCGTTCAAATCTAAAGAGATTTGTTCTTGTACGTCCATTAACTTATTCAGACGATCTGTTTTGACATCAGAAGGAATTGTATCTTCGTAGTTTTTGGCAGCGTATGTGTCTTCTTCTTCACAATAGGCAAAAGCACCCATACGTTCGAATTTGATTCCTTTTACAAAATCAACCAATTCATTGTATGCTTCTTCATCTTCACCAGGGAAACCGACCATTAGTGTAGTTCTAATATGAATTCCTGGAACTTTCTCTCTAATGGTGTGAATCAAATCCAATGTCTTTTGTTTATCTACATGGCGAAGCATGTTTTTAAGGACGTTGTCATTGATGTGTTGTAGTGCAATATCCAAATATTTGCAAACATTCTTATGTTTAGCCATTACATCCAAAACGCCATAAGGGAATTGGGCAGGGTAAGCGTAGTGCAATCTAATCCATTCAACACCTCTAATTTGAGCCATACGGTCAATTAACTCTGGCAACATCATTTCATTCGATAAATCCAAACCGTATGAAGAAAGGTCTTGGGCAATGATGTTGAATTCCTTAACTCCTTTGCTTACTAAATCCTTGACTTCAGATAAAATTTCATCAATAGGTCTTGACTTGTGTCTTCCTGTAATTAAAGGAATAGCACAGAATGCACAAAATCTATTACATCCTTCTGAAATTTTGATGTAAGTATAATGTTTGGGTGTTGTAAGAATTCTTTCGTAAGGAAGAGTGCTTGGATAACTATTAATTAGGTCATGAGTAAGATTAGTCCAATCAAACTTTCCATAAAGTTTGTCAATTTCCGGAATTTCTTGTTGTAGTTCTTCTCTATAACGCTCAGAAAGACAACCCATAACATATAACTTATCAATATTGCCATTGTCCTTGGCTTCGGCAAATTTTAAAATAGTGTTGATGGATTCTTCTTTGGCATCTCCAATAAAGCCGCAAGTATTGATAACAACAATTTTACCTTTTACTTCGTCAGAGTCGTGGTATGCCTCAAAACCACAATCAGAGAGTTGTTTTAATAAGCGTTCAGAATCGACTAGATTCTTGGAGCAACCTAGGGAAATTAAATCAATACGTTTCTTCTTCATATATTGATATTGTGAAAATCTTTATACTGTGAGTAGTGTATGTGTGGGAAAAGGACAAGTTTAGCTTAACTTGTCTTCAAACAATGATTTTACAAATTCATCTTTTCTGAAAATTTGCAAATCTTCAATGCCTTCACCTAATCCAATGTATTTTACCGGAATCTTAAATTGGTCACTGATTCCGATTACAACGCCACCTTTAGCTGTCCCATCCAGTTTAGTAATGGCTAATTCGTTGACTTCAGTAGCTGCAACGAATTGTTTGGCTTGTTCAAAAGCATTTTGTCCTGTAGAACCATCCAATACCAAAAGGATCTCGTTTGGTGCATCAGGAACAACTTTTTGCATAACAGATTTGATTTTGCTCAACTCTTTCATTAAGCCAACTTTATTGTGCAAACGGCCTGCTGTATCAATGATGACAACATCAGCGCCATTGGCTTTAGCTGAACTTACTGTATCGTAAGCAACAGAAGCAGGGTCAGAACCCATTTTTTGTTTAACGACAGGAACTCCTACACGGTCTCCCCAAATCATTAATTGTTCTATGGCAGCCGCTCTAAATGTATCTGCCGCTCCTAAAACGACCTTATGTCCTGCTTTTTTATATTGGTATGCCAATTTACCAATAGTTGTAGTTTTACCAACACCATTGACACCGACTACCATAATCACATACGGGCGTTTTTCAGTTGGTACTGCAAAATCTTCCATTTCAGCAATGTTGTTTTCTGCGAGTAAACCGATAATTTCATCTCTCAAAAGATTATTTAATTCAGATGTGCTGACATATTTGTCACGAGCAGCGCGGGCTTTGATTCTGTCAATGATTTTTAGAGTAGTTTCAACGCCAACGTCAGATGTGATAAATATTTCTTCAAGTTCATCCAAGAAGTCATCGTCAATTTCTTTTTTGCCGATAATTGCACGGCTTATTTTCTTGAAAATGCCTTCTTTGGTTTTTTCAAGACCTTTGTCTAAAGTCTCTTTTTTCTCTTTTGAAAAGAATTTAAAAAATCCCATACACTAATATTTTACTATTTTTTGCAAAGGTATTACAATTCTTGCACTATTCCAATGTGAATTGACGAAAAATGGCTATAAATCAGTTTTGTTGTCTCCTGTCAAATTTGTAGCGGTTTGTCTTTGTTGTTTGCGTGTGATCTGAAGTTTTCTTGTATAGAACATTTTTAAGTCTTGGGCTTTCTTTAAGGCAGCCTTTTGTTTCGCAAAACGATAGGTCTTGTCAATAAGTTTTTTTGTTTGTTTTCCAAGTGTGATTTCGTGTGTTCTTGAACCTTTGAATTGCAATTTAATGTTTTCATTGCGGTTCTCAGAGATGAAATTACACAAAGTATCACATTTTTCTTCATTGAAAGTAACCATTTCTACAGGAGTGCCGTCATCTTTGAATCTGTAGTTAAGGGCATTGTCATAGGCAACTACACCAGTCTCGGCTAGACCATTTTTGCTTTTGGCTACCAAATGAGTGTGTTTGCATGATTTGCCGTAAAGGTTGGAAATCAAATAAATTTTACCAAATTCGTCAATTCGGGCTTCAATATTTGATTGTTTGATGATATTGTTGGCAGGAGTTTTTTTATGAACGTAATAACCTTCTACCATATCTTTGGTTTTGACAAATTTAAAAGAAGATTGTAGTGAATCTACCAATCCTATATTCTTCTCAATTTCCAAGTCATTATTGATACTGTCAAGAATCGTTATTTTCTCAGTAACAAGAGTTTTTAGGTGCATTGCATTGCGTTGTACATCAATAATTCCTGGGAAATTACGAGTTAAAGAATCAATATAATGAATAGATTCATCATATTTTTCAGCATCGTATAATGATTGTGCATCAGACAAAATTTTCTCTGCTTGTATTTGTTCTTCACTTTTGCCAGAGTTGCAAGATCCTGCCAATAATGAGATGCATAGAGCTGTCGCTAATGATTTAACCGTTACGTTGTACATTTTTTATACCTTTTATATTAGTTATTTTTTTAAT
>JAHHQT010000136.1 GCA_020026215.1 Muribaculaceae bacterium | reverse complement strand
CCTTTACCTGCACCGACAAGCGTGTCGATTTCATCAATGCACAGGATAATTTCGCCTTCGCTTTTTGTCACTTCATTGACGATAGCTTTCAAACGCTCTTCAAATTCGCCTTTGTATTTTGCTCCGGCAACCAACGCACCCATATCCAAAGAGTACAATTGTTTTGATTTCAAGTTCTCTGGCACGTCGCCTCTCACGATTCTTTGTGCCAAACCTTCAGCAATGGCTGTCTTACCAGTACCCGGTTCGCCAACCAATATAGGGTTGTTCTTTGTTCTTCGGCTCAAAATCTGCAATACACGACGGATTTCATCATCACGACCGATGACTGGGTCAAGTTTGCCCATGCGTGCACGTTCGTTCAAGTTAATGGCATATTTGCTCAAGGCATTATAGGAATCCTCAGCACTTTGGTTGCTTGCTTTCTCTCCTTTGCGGAGTTCTTGGATTGCCAATTCCAAACCTTTGGCAGTCATTCCGGCATCCTTTAAAATAGTGGATGCTGTAGAGTTGACGTGCAAAAATGCCAATAAAATATATTCAATGGTTACGTACTCATCACCATTCTTCTGACTCAATTCCTCTGCCTTTGAAAGAATCTGTTCGGTTTCAGTTGAGAAATAGAGTTGTGATGCGCCACCACTTACTTTCGGCTGTGTAGTTATAGATTTTTCAATTCGAGAGTAGATAAAATCTTTGTTTACTCCCAATTTTTGAAAAATAAACTTTACAACCGATTCTCCTTTGTTAATCAAAGCTTTCAACAAATGCTCCGGATACACAACTTGACTTTTGTTCTGTTGTGCAATCTCAGTGGATAGTTGAACTACTTCTTGGGATTTAATTGTAAATTTTTCAAAATTCATAATCTATAAAATTTTAATAGTTTACTTATAGTATTTACAATAAGTATGCCATTCTTTATTTTGTCTGTATTTATTTGATTTTTTTTGACAAATAAAACAGACTTTTAAGCCTAAGGTGTTGTCAATCCTCAAGAAACATAGTAATTTTGTAACTTATATATGATTAATATTTGAATATGAAATTTACTTTACAACATACCGACAAATTAAGCAATGCTCGTGCCGGATTAATAGAAACAGATCATGGCCCTATCGAGACTCCGATATTCATGCCTGTGGGTACGGTCGGCTCTGTCAAAGCGGTTCATTTCAGAGAATTGAAAGAAGAAGTCAAGGCCCAAATCATTTTGGGAAATACATACCACTTGTATTTGCGACCTGGCATTGAAATATTGGAGAAAGTTGGTGGTTTGCATAAATTCAACGGATGGGACAGACCTATCTTGACGGATAGTGGAGGTTTCCAGGTATTTTCGCTTTCAGGAAATAGAAAACTTACAGAAGAAGGTGCATATTTCCGCTCACACATTGATGGTTCGAAACACTTGTTCACTCCGGAAGGGGTAGTGGATATTGAGCGTTCCATAGGAGCTGATATTATGATGGCCTTGGATGAATGTCCTCCGGGAACATCGGATTATAGCTATGCAAAAAAATCTCTTGCTTTGACTTTGCGTTGGTTGCAACGTGGTTGGAACAGATACAAGGAAACCGAAGGAAAATACGGATACTATCAATCTTATTTCCCAATCGTACAAGGTTGTGTATATCCTGACTTGCGTAAGGAATCGGCTAAATTTGTGGCTGATTTGGGCGCAGATGGTAATGCTATCGGAGGTTTGGCTGTTGGTGAACCGGCCGAGAAAATGTATGAAATGATTGAGATTGTCAACGATATTCTTCCACAGGACAAGCCTCGCTATTTGATGGGGGTAGGTACTCCTGCCAATATTCTTGAAGCTATTGAACGTGGTGTTGATATGATGGACTGTGTGATGCCGACACGTAACGGACGTAATGCGATGTTGTTTACCAAAAACGGTATCATGAATATGAAGAACAAAAAATGGGCTGATGACTTTAACCCAATTGAGATTGACGGTGCAGCTGAAGTTGACCGCCTATACACTCGTGCATATCTTCGCCATTTGTTTGTAAGCCGTGAAATTCTTGCCTTGCAGATTGCTTCTATTCACAACTTGGCTTTCTATCTATGGTTGGTACAAGAAGCTCGCAAACATATTCAAGCCGGAGATTTCAAAGCATGGAAAGATGAAATGATGGTGCGTGTAACCACTCGTTTATAATTTTAGTATGAAAATTAAGAAACTCGATTTATATATCATCAAAAAGTTCCTCGGAACTTACATTTTTGCCATTATGTTGATTTTGGCAATTATTGTCATGTTTGATATAAACGAGAAAATCAATGACTTTTTCAAAGCTCCTCTTTCTGCAACTATCTTTGACTACTATATGAATTTCTTGCCTTATATGGCAAATCAATTCAGTCCGTTGTTCACATTTATTGCAGTAATTTTCTTTACGTCAAAATTGGCAGATAATTCAGAGATTATTGCCATTTTGTCCAGTGGTGTGAGTTTTAAGCGGTTATTATTGCCGTATATGTTCTCTGCTCTTGTCATTGCTTCTTTTACTTTTGTTTTGGATGCATTTGTCATTCCTCCTGCAAATGTGGAACGTATTGCATATCAGAACAAATATATCAAGGACAAGAGTGTTGATTATGGTGTAAATATACAAATGCAGGTTGCTCCGGGAGAAATTGCCTATATGGCACGTTTCGACAACCGATCCAAGAGTGCCTATAATTTCTCTTTGGAAAAGTTTGACGGCAAGGTCTTGAAGTCTCGTTTGACTGCTACTTCTGCTGTTTATGATACACTTTATCGTTGGACATTGAGAAGCTATATGATTCGTGACTTTAACGGCATGAAGGAAAATATTACCAATGGTATCAAGTTGGATACAATTATTCCTATTGAGCCGCGTGATTTCTTGATTGCTCAAAATGACCACGAAAAGATGACAACTCCCGAATTGAAGGAATATATTGAGCATCAAAGGATGAGGGGAGTGGCGAATGTGAAGAGTTTTGAAATTGAATATCACCGACGTTTTGCTATGACTGGTGCGGCGTTTATTTTGACGCTGATTGGTATGGCTCTTTCTTCCCGTAAGGTGAAAGGGGGAATGGGTGTCAATATTGGTATAGGCTTGGTGTTGAGTTTTACTTATATTCTATTTTCTACAGTAACATCAACGTTTGCCATTTTGGGTTATACTTCACCGATGGTAGCAATGTGGATCCCAAATATCGTTTACTTGATTATAGGTATCTTCCTATATCGTAAGGCTGATATCTAATTGATATAAAACAGAAGAGAAAAGGCGTGTATCATTTGATATACGCCTTTTCTTATGCTGTGTGTTGTGGAAGTTTTTTAAGTATAGGGAAACAAAAAAGCCATCCGAATTGGGATGGCTTTGTGACTCCGACAGGATTCAAACCTGTAACCTTTTGATCCGTAGTCAAATGCTC
>JAHHQT010000135.1 GCA_020026215.1 Muribaculaceae bacterium | reverse complement strand
AATACATGCCTGTCACGCATGGGGTCACGGGTTCGAGTCCCGTACACACCGCAAAAGCTCTGAAGCAAATGCTTCGGAGCTTTTCGTTTTTAATATCATTTCTTCTTAAATTAACGATTTACTTCAGCGTTCCAATCTTTTCGCATCTTCTATCTGACGCTCAATGATTTGTTTAACTTGCAAATACGATACCGGTGTGAAGTTGTTGTTATCCACTCCTACATCATATTGCCGTGGCAAGAGTAATTTCAAGCGTTCATCCGAACGGTTATTGTGGTTCGTATGCATATGCCCAAACAATTGCCAGATGCGTTTTTCAGCACCACTGTAGCAAAGAAATGGATAGTGATTCAGATAAATTCCACGTTTCCCCACTTCAATATATTTCAGCATCGTGATTTCCTCAAAGCAGTGAGTACACGCGGAATTAAAATTGTTCATGTCGTGGTTACCCAAGATTAAATGGATATGCCCATTCAACCGACTACCGATTTCAGTCCATGCCTCACCTCTCCCTACAGAAAAATCCCCAAGATGAAAGACAATATCCTCCTTTCCCACGACTTTATTCCAATTTTCAATCAGTGTCTCGTTCATCTCCCGCACACTGGCAAACGGACGTTGGCTGAATTGAAGTATTTTTTCGTGGTTAAAATGCGTATCCGCCGTAAAGAAAATATGGTCTTTTGAATAAGTCATTCCAAACTTTATATTCTACTTTTTAAATAATCATCCAATTCCTTTTCAATCTCTTCATCCTCGGGAATGCGAGGAACTCCCAAGAACAATATTAATCTTGAATGTCCTTTTTTAATGTCATCCGTGGTGCACCAAAAATTGAACCCGTTGACATAGTTCATTTTCTCCTCAAAGAATACTGCTAAGGATGAAATCATCTGCACCACTTTTCCGGAATACTCATTCATATAGCCGACACAAGAAGTGATAGTGACTTTTCCCAAATGCAAAGACTCTACCTCATGCTTAAATCTTCTAAGATCGTCTTTTGTCAGTTCCGTATGATCAAAATCTTGCATCACAGCATAAGCCAAAGTTCCGTATTCACGAATTTTCAGCACATCAGCCCAATCTGCACTTTTGGCATTATTAAGAAAGGCATCCACCATACATTGCCCTGTTTCTAATTTACCTGATATTATCATAGCTTCTATATTTTAAATTATTCATCCAACTCTATTAACACAACCGTTATATTGTCCCGACCGCCTGCCTCGTTAGCAGCTTGAATTAGACCGTTGACCTTCGCTTCCACTTTTCCGTTTTTTGACAAAATCGCAGCCATTTTCTTTGAAGTAATCATATCATATAACCCATCGGAGCACAACAAGAATTTTGTTGGTACATCAAACTCCAATTCTTTTGTAAAAACCTTTTCCGGCTCACGACTCAAATTGGAATGCCCCACCGATTTAGTGATGATATTTCTATGAGGATGCCTCATAGCCTCTTTTTCCGTCAACTCGCCCGATTCTTCCAATGGCCCGACAATGGAATCGTCCTTGGTCAATTTAACCAGTTCACCATTTGAAAATTGATAAAGTCTTGTGTCTCCCACATGAGCTATATAGATTTTGCGCATCTGCTTGTCAATGATAGCCGCCGTCAAGACGCAACACATATTCCCCGAACCATACAACGAGATATAGCTGTCAGCCTGGATAACTGCATTTCTCAAATTCTCCAAAGGATTACCTTCATGGAATTCATCCAAAAATTTGGGAATTTTTTCCTGTGCAATGGCCGCAGCCACTTCTCCTCCGTTATATCCCCCGACACCATCAATAGCAATCGCCAACACATGGTTCTCGTCCCATAAGGGTTGTGCAACAAAGGCATCTTCATTATTTGAACGGCATCTGCCTTGATCTGTTTTCCCCCAATAATTTATCATAACATATATGTTTTTCGACCTTAATAAATAGTTCTATGTACAATCCTAAAGTTATAAAGAATTCCCAACTTGTGCAAATATTTTTCATACAACCATAAAAAGGAATTAATACTACAATTCTCTTTGTTAAATCAATTTCCGAACAATATAATAAGACCAATGTTACCAAAGGGAAAGCAATGAAACAACAGTACCAAGTCAAGTATTTAATCTATTGTTTCCACCCCACCTTTTGCCATTGTAGTCGGAATAAATTCTTTAAAAAAATTTGTCATTTCCCATTATTAAATAAATTCGAACCATCTCTTCATCTCAATTTAATTTATAAATTTGTGGGTAGTTATCTTTATGACAAAATCTTATGCTATAAATTATGAGAAAACTGTTTTTACTTCTAAGCATTCTCTGCATCACATTCGGTGCAAATTCCCAACTTTTGTGGAAAATTTCAGGCAATAATTTAACTAAGCCGTCGTATGTATTTGGCAGCCACCACATGGCTCCGTTATCCATCAAAGACAGCATTGCAGGTCTCGACCAAGTTTTGAAAGAAACCGAGCAAATGTTTGGAGAAATCGACATGGAAGAAATGATGCGCCCCGAAGTTATTGCAGAAATGCAACAACAAATGATATTACCGGGCGACACCACCTTGACTATGCTCTACGCCCCTGCACAATTTGACAGTATCAACGTCGTACTGAAACCTTATGTCGGTGTGGATTTAACGGCATTCAATAAAATAAAACCAGCAGCCATCAACGCACAACTTGCCGTGATATTGGCATCACAGGCTGTGAATGGATATAATCCTCAGGAACAATTGGACACTTGGTTCCAAACCCAAGCCAAAGCAGAGAACAAATATGTAGGCAGTCTTGAAACCATCGAAAAACAGCTCTATATTCTTTACGGTTCACAGAGTTTGCAACGCCAGGCAGAAGTTTTGTTGGCAACCATCAAAGAGATGGACAAAATGGTAAAGATGACCAAAGATATGTATGACTACTATATGAAACAAGATTTGGACGGACTGAAAAGAATCATGGACGAGGAAATGAACGATGAATCCAGTAGTACTCCTGAAGAAGAGGATATTCTACTTCACGACCGCAACAAGGACTGGGCAGAAAAGCTTCCTGCCATTATGAAGGATAAATCCACATTAATCGTTGTTGGTAGCGCACACCTACCGAGGGAAGAAGGCTTATTGAATCTACTGAAACAAAAAGGATACAAGATAGAACCTGTAAAATAGAAAGCATCAACATATACAAGAACACCCGACCATGTAGCCGGGTGTTTTTTATTGTTTATGGACCAAATCCTTTATCATGGATTTGAAAATATTGTTCTTCAGTCGGTCCGACGAATGCGCCCAATCCGACGGATGCCAGTAATCAATAATTATTGGACCATCAGGCAACTGATAATAAGGAACTTTAACATCCTCATAATTGTAATTCTTCCAACCTTTATGGGTTGTGTAAAATAAACTGTGTCAAGCGTTATTCCCTAGTTAAAACTCATCGGTCGGG
>JAHHQT010000134.1 GCA_020026215.1 Muribaculaceae bacterium | reverse complement strand
ATTTTAGATTCTAAATAAAAACCACTATTTTTGTAAAAAAATAAGTTGACCGTGAACAAAATCATTACACGAACTATCACAGGAAGCTTGTATGTAGCGATTATGATTATTGCTGCAACAACCGTTCCCGCCTCTCTTCTAGTTATCTTCGGAATCATTCTTATTTTAGGCATCACTGAGTTGTCAAAAATGTTCTCTTCCGAAAAAAGCACTCTCCTCTCACTGATTTTTGACATTATTGGTGGCTTGACCATGTTTGTCTCCACGTTCTTTTCCTTCTACAAACCGGAATTGAATTTGAACCCATTAATGTGCTATCTGCCATATTTGATTTGCAGATTAGTGCTTCAACTATACTTACCCAAAGAAGATGCAGCAAAAAGTCTGTCTCATTCTTTTCTCTCCCAACTTTATGTTGCATTGCCTCTAACGCTGACCAATGTGATTTATTTCAGTTTGGGAAGTCCAATGTTACTATTGGCATGTATGTTTTTTATATGGTTGAACGACACAGGCGCATTCTGCGTAGGCTGCACATTGGGCAAGCACAAATTGTTTGAAAGAATTTCGCCCAAAAAGTCTTGGGAAGGTTTCATTGGTGGATTGTTCTTCACCATACTCTTCAGTGTTTTAATTGCAAAATTCCAATGGTTTGACACCAGACTTAACATGGTTCAATGGATTATTTTCGCAATTGTAGCAACAGCGTTTGCGACATGGGGCGACTTGGTCGAATCCCTACTAAAACGCACAGCAGGAGTCAAGGATTCAGGCAATATTCTACCGGGACACGGTGGCATTTTGGACCGCATTGACAGTCTATTATTAGTAATTCCGACAACTTTGATTTTATTATACATATTCCAACTATAAAACTAATTCACAAATGAGCGACCAAAGATATGATTTAAGAGGTGTTTCTGCATCTAAAGAAGATGTTCATAACGCAATCAAGAACGTAGATAAAGGGCTTTATCCAAAAGCATTCTGCAAAATCATTCCTGACATTTTATGCGGTGATGAAAACTATTGCAATATTATGCATGCTGACGGTGCCGGAACTAAATCTTCATTAGCTTACATCTACTGGAAAGAGACTGGAGATATCAGCGTTTGGAAAGGCATTGCTCAAGATTCATTAATCATGAACATAGACGACCTCCTTTGCGTAGGTGCAACAGACAATATTTTATTGTCATCTACTATTGGCCGTAACAAACTATTAATTCCAGGAGAAGTGATTGCTGCCATCATCAACGGTACAGAAGAACTTCTAAAGGAACTTCGTGAATTAGGTGTAGGCATTTATAGTACAGGTGGTGAAACTGCTGACGTTGGCGACTTGGTTCGTTCCATTGTTGTTGACAGTACAGTTACCTGCCGCATGAAACGTAGCGATGTCATCAACAATGCCAATATCAAAGGTGGTGACGTTATCGTAGGTTTGGCCTCATTCGGACAAGCAACATACGAAAAAGAATATAACGGAGGTATGGGTAGTAACGGCTTAACCTCTGCACGTCACGACGTATTCTCAAAATATTTGGCTGAAAAATATCCTGAAAGCTACGACAAGAATGTTCCTGATGAATTGATTTATTCAGGCGGTCTTAAGCTTACTGACAAGGTAGAAGGGACAGATTTGAACGCAGGTAAATTGGTATTGTCTCCGACACGTACTTATGCTCCTGTCATCAAAAAGATTTTGGACGAAATGCGCAAAGATATTCACGGTATGATTCACTGTTCAGGCGGTGCTCAAACTAAAATCATGCACTTCGTTGAAAACAAGCATGTCATCAAAGACAACTTGTTTCCAATTCCTCCATTGTTCAAAACTATCAAAGAACAATCAGGTACTGATTGGAAAGAAATGTACAAAGTATTCAATATGGGACACCGTATGGAAATTTACGTTGACTCAGACAAAGCTCAACGCATTATTGAAATTTCCAAATCATTCAATATTGATGCTCAAATCGTTGGTAGAGTTGAAGATTCAGAAAGCAATAAACTGACTATCAAGTCAGAATATGGCGTTTTTGAATACTAACATTCACCCTCTAAACCTGACATCATGCGACAACAAAAACACATCTTGACTATTATTACATTTCTAATAACATGTTGTTGCATCTTGTCATGCTCTCATAATAAGATTAATAACGAAGAAGAGACCATAAAGCGTATTCCTGACACTCTAATTGTTGGTACGCTTTATAGTCCCACTTCGTATTTTTTGTATAAGAGCGATATTATGGGTTATAACTATGACCTTGTAATGCACCTGGCAAAAGACAAAAACATCGAAATCAAATTTGAAGTATTTCGCAGTTTGTCTTCACTTCTTGAACGACTTGATTCCGCACAAATTGATTTGGCGGCATACAACACTCCAATTACAGCAGAATTCAACAATCGTGTCACTCACTGTGGAATTGAGAGCATTACCCGTCAAGTTCTTATACAGCCTACTAAAAAAGGTGAAAAGCTGATTACCGATGTCACCCAATTGGTTGGCAAAGAAATCTATGTAGAAAAAGGCTCAAAGTACGAATCCCGCCTACAAAATTTGAATAGCGAATTGGGAGGCGGCATTAAAATCCATGCCATTAACCGCGATACTATTATGTCAGAAGATTTAATCAGTATGGTTGCCAACAACGAGATTCCCCTCACTGTGGTTGATAACGACATTGCACAATTAGATCACACCTATTACTCTAATATCGATATTTCCCTTGAAATTAGTTTTCCCCAACGTTCCTCTTGGTCTGTGAAGAAAGGCAACGAATGGTTGGCTGACAGTATCGACGTTTGGGCAAATACAAAAGAAGTACAACATTATAGCAAGCGCTTGTTCAACCACTATTTTACAACTTCACGTAACAACAAACAGATTATCATCAATGTCAAAAACCTGCAACGTGGCATTATCTCAAAATACGACAATTTTTTCAAGGAAAGTGCCAAGGGTATAGGTTGGGACTGGAAACTATTGGCAGCACAAGGCTATGTTGAATCTAATTTTAATCCTTTAGCTGTATCATGGGCTGGAGCTCGCGGCATCATGCAATTAATGCCGGGAACAGCTCGCCATTACGGATTGGACGCCTCCAATATCGAAGATCCACAATCCAATATTCATGCTGCAACAAAATCAATTAAAGACCTTAACAAAAGCCTTTCCAAATATGTAGAAGATGAAGAAGAACGTAAAAAATTCATCATCGCCGCCTACAATTCCGGTATTGCCCATATTTATGATGCAATTGCCTTGGCTAAAAAATATGGTAAAGACCCTCAAATTTGGGATGACAACGTATGTGATGCCCTATTAATGAAAAGATACCCTGAATACTACAACGACGAGGTCTGCAAATACGGTTACTTTGGAGGCAAACAAACCGTAAAATACGTTGAAAACGTAATCAAAACCTACAATCTGTTTAGCAAGTACGTTCATTAAAACATGTTGAGAAACACATTAAAAACGTTCTAAAAAACCCAATTTATA
>JAHHQT010000133.1 GCA_020026215.1 Muribaculaceae bacterium | reverse complement strand
TTTTAGTGACATTTTAAGGGCTAAAAGAACTATTTTGTAGGTATTCTTAAAAAGAAGTTTATTGTAGTTAATTTCTCATGAACATTTTTATTGTGCCTAATGTTATAATTTAAGAATTCCATTGGAACACGTAGGGAAAAGAGTAATGTTATGTCCTTCTTAAATGGATGGACAGAATTTGAACGAATTGACAGCTAATACATTTGAATGACGTAAAAGCTCTAATTTTACCCCTCTATTTGTGTTATTTGTCGATTATATAAGATTAGTAACATAAATTAATATTTAATTCGCCGTTTTCGCATCGAGACAGACTGTCTTAAATGGTGGTGAATATAGCTAAAATTATATAAGAAAATGTTAATATGGCTCTCTGCTTTTATAGGTAAAATCAATATTTACCTATTCGATGGTTGTGCTAATCTTATTTTAATTGATTGAAACTTCATTTGTTATAATTCTGTATTAGAATATATTGTTAATATATGTAAGGGAAAATGTAAATTAAATAATTCAATAAAAATTATTTAATTCGAATATGGATTTTAAGAATTACTTCCTAAATTTGTATTGTTAACAAATGGAAATTATTGTTTTTTTGTTTTTTATTACGCAAAATAGGCATTAGAAATGAAGAAATATACGATTTGGATGCTGACTGTAGTGATGGTCTTGACTTTTGCAGGGCTTCTATATGTCCAGTTCATGTATATGGAAGAAATGATAGAGATGCGCGAGTTGCATTTTGAAGAGGGGGCAAAACGAAGCCTTTACTCCATGTCAAAGACATTGGAGCAGAATGAAACGCGAAAGTATCTTGAAGAAGATCTGATGATTGTTGATTCTGACATTTTTGACGGCTTGCCAAATGGCTTAAGTTTCAATGGGTCAGCAACACTTGACAACTATGATGTGAAAATTCCGAAAAACTATCAGATGAGCAGTGAATTCCGTTCTTTTCAAGAGAGCTTGAAAGAAAAATTCCTTTACCAAAAAGGCTTGCTTAATGAAGTGATTCTTTCCATTTTGAATCAGTCGAGCAACAAACCGATTGTTGAACGTGCTGACTCGACTATGGTAAGTTCAATTTTGAAGTCGGAATTAGGAAATAATGGTATCTCTATTCCTTATGAATATGCGGTTGTGGACCGTCGTGGTAACGTGGTTTACAAGTCGCAGAACTACGATTGCAACATGGAACAGGAGAAGGTGTTTACTCAGGCCTTGTTCCCGAATGATCCTGAAACACGTCGATACTATATTAATATTTACTTCCCAGCAAAGGATAAATTTATCTTTTCGTCCATCAAGTTTACGGTACCGGCATTTGTGTTTACTCTTATTTTGCTTGTGATTTTCTTGTTGACTATCATTATGGCGTTCCGACAAAAGAAACTTTCGGAAATGAAGAATGATTTTATCAACAATATGACTCACGAGTTCAAGACTCCGATTTCTACCATATCTTTAGCAGCTCAAATGCTTAATGATGATTCGGTGAGAAAGAGTCCGACGATGATGCAGCATATTTCTACTGTTATCAACGACGAAACCAAGCGCTTGCGTTTCCAAGTGGAAAAAGTGTTGCAGATGTCGATGTTTGACCGTCAGAAAGCCACTTTGAAACTCCAGGAAGTGGATGCCAATGCGGTAATTGCAAATATTGTCAATACTTTCAAGTTGAAGGTGGAGAAATACGGAGGACGTATCAACTTCGCTCTTGATGCCAATGATCCTATTGTGAATGTTGATGAAATGCACTTCACCAATGTGATATTTAATTTGCTGGACAATGCTGTTAAATATCGTCGTGACGACTGTCCGTTGGAATTATGCGTAACGACTCGCAATTTGCAGAACAACCGAATTGAGATTGTCGTGCAGGACAATGGTATCGGAATGAAGAAAGATGATTTGAAGAAAGTGTTCGAACGCTTCTATCGCGTATCTACAGGTAATCGTCATGATGTGAAAGGTTTCGGCTTGGGTCTTGCCTACGTTCACAAGATGATTACGGAATTAAAGGGTGACATTCGCGCAGAAAGTGACCTGAATAAAGGAACGAAATTTATAATAACATTACCAATAATTAATAATTAAAATTCTATGGAAGAGAAATTGCGCATATTACTATGTGAAGACGATGAGAATCTCGGTATGTTGCTGAGAGAGTATCTTCAAGCTAAAGGCTATAATGCTGATTTGTATCCTGACGGTGATGCCGGTTACAAGGCTTTCCTTAAAGGAAAATATGATTTGTGCGTGTTTGATGTAATGATGCCTAAAAAAGATGGCTTTGCTCTTGCACAAGAAGTACGAACTGTAAACAGTGAAGTTCCAATTATTTTCTTGACTGCTAAATCTTTGAAAGAAGATATTTTGGAAGGCTTCAAGATTGGTGCTGACGATTATATTACAAAACCTTTCTCAATGGAAGAATTGGTATTCAGAATTGAAGCAATCCTTCGTCGTGTTAAGGGTAAGAAATGCAAAGAAATTACTATGTACAAAATTGGTAAATTCACATTCGATACTCAAAAACAAGTGTTGATGATTGACGATAAAGTCAATAAATTGACTACTAAGGAATCTGAATTGTTGAGCTTGCTTTGTGCACACGTTAATGAAATCTTGGAACGTAACTTCGCTTTGAAGACTATCTGGATTGATGATAACTATTTCAACGCTCGTAGTATGGATGTTTACATCACTAAACTACGTAAACACTTGAAAGACGATCCGGCTATCGAAATTATCAATATCCACGGTAAGGGTTACAAACTTATTGCTTCGGATGTTGAAGCTAAAGTGAAATAACGATTTATCATCTTGTTATAAAAAATAAGGGATTTTCCATATGAAAATCCCTTATTCTTGTATCTGATGTTGTGATTAGTCAACATTGTGTAGCTCGTGGCCCATTCTGTCTTTCTTCGTGTGAAGATAGAAGCGGTTGTAAGCATTAGGTTCGATTTCAAGAGGAATGTTTTCTTCTATAGTCAAACCGTATCCTGTCAATCCAATGCGTTTTTGAGGGTTGTTGGTCAACAGTCTCATTTTAGTTACGCCCAATTCGTGAAGAATGCTCGCGCCAACACCATAGTCGCGTTCGTCTGCCTTGAATCCAAGACATAGGTTAGCTTCTACGGTATCCATGCCTTCTTCTTGAAGCTTATAGGCTTTCATTTTGTTCATCAAGCCAATGCCACGACCTTCTTGGTTAAGATAGACTACCACACCTTTGCCCTCTTTTTCAATCATTTCCATGGCTTTGTGAAGTTGTGCACCGCAGTCGCATCTGTAAGAACCGAAGATGTCACCTGTTGCGCATGAAGAGTGAACTCTAACCAGGATAGGTTCATCCTTTTCCCATTCACCTTTCACCAAGGCAACGTGTTCCAAACCTGTTGTTTTTTGAAGGAAAGGAATTAGTTTGAAGTGTCCATGTTCTGTTGGCATATCAACTACTTCGCCTTTTTCAACGATAGATTCCTTTTGCAAACGGTAAGCGATCAAGTCATTGATTGAGATAAGTTT
>JAHHQT010000132.1 GCA_020026215.1 Muribaculaceae bacterium | reverse complement strand
TTTCCTATTCCTATACAAGGAACAATCAATACTGTTATCTATCAACTTGACCCAAGCGCATTCAATTGGCAAATAGAAAATCCGACTATTGCAAGTATTGAAAACGGCATGCTGATAGGTCTTCAAAATGGAGAAACAAAAATTACAGGAACATTTGAAAACCTTTCTTTGTCATTGAATGTAAAAGTAGAAATAGGCATAGACCAACAAACCCTATTTGATTTTAACGACATCAAGGAAGCAACTGATTTTTCCCTCAAGGGAGTTACCAACTTAACATTCAAAAACACCTTGCCAGAGGATTGGAGAGAGGGGACAACTTTACATGCAGAAAAGATTAGCGGTCGATTGAAAAGTCTTTCAGCCAAATTAAATAAAACCACCTACGGTATTCCAGATGCTTTGGCTCTACCTATTGCCAACGAAAACAATGTCATCAACCGTATCACATTGGCTTGCTATGACAATTTAGGAGAACGCCATTTAATCGAAATCAAACCAAAAGCTGTCAACAAGACATACATCATTGATTTGAAAAATAAAGATGGTAATCTATTCGATATACCACAATTTCCTATCAAAGTAATGGACTTGAACATCTATTTCAACAATGCACAAGACAAAGAATTCAGCATCGGTCATTTATATATGGTATATCCGAAGAAAAGTGAAGGCGGTGTTTCTTCAATCCTCAACGATGATGATTTCAGCATTTCTATACATGGAGAGATAGCAAATGTCCGTTATAATACGAACTCATCCAGCCCCGCTAAACTATCAGTCTATTCAACGACAGGACAGATGAAATATAATGATGTAATCACTTCAGAATGTGGTATCAACGAATACCAATTCAACACCAAATTCTTTGCAACTGGATTATACATTGTAGTCATTGAACAAGGCGGAAAATCCATTGCAAAAAAATTCATCATCAGATAGTATAATATCCTACTGTTTGATTCGTTTATTACATAAAACCTAAATTTTAGTTATACATAATGCGAGCTAAAATTTAGGTTTTATGTATTTTTGATTGAATTTTGACACATTTTAATAACATTTTTAAAGAAAAATACAGAATTATCATAAAATTTGCTATCTTTGCACCTGTATTTATCAAAAGGTAGATATTAAGAGAGAAAAAACAAATTAAAAATACCCAATAATGGAACAAATTCAAAAAAAATTAAACGATTCAGCCATTTGCAGATGGACTGCACTTATTTTAATTGCATTGACGATGTTCTTCGGCTACATGTTTGTAGACATGATGTCACCATTGCAAAGTATGATTGAAAGCCAAAGAGGATGGACTCCTGATGTATTCGGTATGTATGGTAGTTCAGAATTTATCCTTAACGTATTCGGATTTCTTATCCTTGCCGGTATTATCCTTGACAAGTCTGGTATTCGATTCACTGGTGAATTGTCTGCATCATTAATGTTCATTGGTGCTTGCATCAAATTCTATGCCGTTAGTGACATTTTTGTTGGTTCAAGCCTTCAAATGTGGTTAGATTCATGGTGGACTTCATTCCCAGCTTCTGCAAAACTTGCATCATTAGGCTTCATGGTCTTCGGATGTGGTTGTGAAATGGCAGGTATCACAGTTTCTAAAGCTATTGCAAAATGGTTTGCAGGCAAAGAAATGGCTTTGGCTATGGGTTTGGAAATGGCCATCGCACGTGTAGGTGTATTTGCTATTTTCTCAATTTCTCCTAAATTGGCTGCTATTGCTCCGGCAACAGTTGTTCGTCCTGTAGCATTCTGTACAGCATTACTTCTTATCGGTTTGATCACATTCTCTGTATTCTGCATTCTTGATAAGAAACTTGACAAGCAATTAGATAACAAAAACGAGGTCAGCACAAGTTCAGAAGACGAATTTCATATCAGCGACCTTGGTAAAATCTTTGGTAGCAAAGTATTCTGGATTGTAGCACTTCTTTGCGTTCTTTATTATTCAGCCATCTTCCCATTCCAACGTTTTGCAACAAACATGTTGGAAAGCAACTTGGGTATTTCAGCTGAAACAGCTGCCAACATTTTCCGTTGGTTCCCAATGGGCGCAGCTGCTATCACCCCGTTCCTTGGCGGTTATTTGGACCACAAAGGAAAAGGTGCGACAATGTTAATTTTCGGTGCAATCTTAATGACTGTTTGTCACTTGACATTTGCATTTGTATTGCCTAACTATCCAAACATTGTCATTGCTTACGGAGCTATCGTTGTCTTGGGTATTTCATTCTCATTGGTACCTGCAGCTCTTTGGCCATCAGTTCCAAAAATCATGGAAACTCGCTATTTAGGTTCAGCTTATTCTCTTATCTTCTGGATTCAAAATATCGGTTTGTGCTTGTTCCCAATGATTTTCGGTTACGCACTTGCATTCTTCAACGAAGGAAAAGCTGAAGGAACTCCGTACAACTATACATATCCAATGTTAATCTTCGTAGCTTGTGGCGTTGCTGCAATGCTTTTAGGAATGTTACTAAAACATGAAGACAAGGTTAAAGGATATGGTTTGGAAGAACCAAACATCAAAAAATAGATTTTTATAATAAAAATATTGGAATGGTTGATAAAGAGACACACTCAAATATTTTTATCAACCATTTCATTTTTTAAGCCTTTCAAAAGGCACAAGAATAAACACATGCCAGGCAAACACAATGCTAGCGATATCTTTTATTTTTGAGTCTTAATAAATAAATACAAACTATGAAAAAATTAAACTTTTACGCCGGACCATCTATTCTTAGTGAATACACGATCAAGAACACAGCAGAAGCTGTTTTAAACTTTGATGGAACCGGATTGTCAATTCTCGAAATATCTCACAGAAGTAAAGAATTCCAAGCGGTCATTGATGAAGCAAGAGCATTAATCAAAGAACTTCTTGACATCCCTACAGAATATGAAGTTTTGTTCTTGGGTGGCGGTGCAAGTATGCAATTCTGCATGATACCCTACAACTTTCTAAATAAAAAAGCAGCTTACTTAGATACTGGTGTTTGGGCAAACAAGGCTATCAAAGAAGCAAAACTTTTCGGTGAAACAGAAGTCGTTGCCTCTTCTAAAGATGCCAACTACACATTTATCCCTAAAGATTTCACCATTCCAACAGATGCAGATTATTTCCATATCACTACCAACAACACTATTTATGGTACAGAACTAAGAACAGACTTGGATTCTCCTATTCCATTGATAGCCGATATGTCAAGTGATATTTTCTCAAGAAGAATTGATATCTCAAAATACAATGCTATTTACGCAGGTGCTCAAAAGAATTTGGCTCCTTCAGGTGTAACTTTAGTCATTGTCAAAGAATCAGCTTTAGGTCAAGTGGAACGCACTATCCCGACTATGTTGGATTATCGTACTCACGTTAGCAAAGGCTCAATGTTCAATACTCCTCCTGTATTGCCAATCTATGCCGCTTTGCAAACTTTAAAATGGTACAAGCAACAAGGTGGTGTTGAAGCTTTGGAAAAAATCGACAAGGAAAAAGCGGCAAAACTATACGATGCAATCGACAATAGCAAAATCTTCATGGGTACAGCAAAAGCAGAAGACCGTTCAATCATGAACGTATGCTTTGTGA
>JAHHQT010000131.1 GCA_020026215.1 Muribaculaceae bacterium | reverse complement strand
GTTGATATGAGTCGCAATCTAAAAGTGAGAGACTTGACTCTCCGTGACGGACAACAATCATTGTTCGCTACACGTATGAAACAAGAAAGTATCGATAAGTTACTTCCTTTGTATAAAGATGCTGGATTTTTTGCCATGGAAGTTTGGGGCGGTGCTGTTCCTGACTCTGTAATGCGTTATTTGGGTGAAGACCCTTGGGTACGTTTGAAAACTATCAGTGACGCAATGGGCGGAGTTTCAAAACTTACAGCTTTGTCTCGTGGACGTAACTTATTTGGATATGTTCCTTATCCTACTTCAGTTCTTGAAGGTTTCTATAAAGAAGCGATTAAAAACGGTTTGAACGTTATGCGTATTTTCGATGCGCTAAACGACTTGGATAACGTAAAAGAATCAATCAAATTGATTAACGATATGGGCGGTATCCCTGATGGTGCCGTTTGCTATACTGTTGACCCGAAAGAAGAAGCTCCTGCAAAACAAGGATTCTTTGCTAAATTGTTCGGTAAGAAACCTGCTGCTCCTGAAAAAATATTCACTGACGAATATTTCGTGGAAAAAGCAAAAGGAATGGAAGCCTACGGTGCAAAAATCATCACATTGAAAGATATGGCCGGTTTGGTTAACCCAATGCGTGCTGCTTCATTGATTTCTAAATTGAAAGCAGCTGTAAAAGTTCCGGTTGACTTCCACACTCACTGTACTCCGGGCTATGGCTTGGCATCAGTGCTTATGGCTATGATTAATGGTGTTGATATCATTGATACTAACATCTGGTACTTTGGTGGTGGTTCTGCAGCTCCTGCAATCGAATTGGTTTACTTGTTTGCAAAACGTTTGGATATCAACGTTGAGGTGAACATGGAAGCCGTTGGCAAGATTCGTCGTGAATTGAAAGGGGTTCGTACAGCTTTGGCTGATTTCGACTTGCACAAGGGTGATTTCCCAATCGATTTCGATCCATTGACAGACAAACTTCCTGCTGAAATCGAAAAATTGTTTGATGATGCAGTTGCATACGCTAAGAGTGGTGACGAACAGGCATTGCTTGACGCTTGTCACAAAATCGAAGACTACTTCAACTTCCCGAAACCAAACTTGTTGGTTAAGAATGCTGAAGTTCCAGGCGGTATGTACTCAAATATGGTGGCTCAATTGAAGGCTCTTAAATCAGAAGACGTTCTTGACGATG
Source organism: Muribaculaceae bacterium (assembly GCA_020026215.1). GTDB lineage: Bacteria > Bacteroidota > Bacteroidia > Bacteroidales > Muribaculaceae > Limisoma. The sequence goes on along the minus strand of JAHHQT010000131.1, from coordinate 2,450 downwards.
CTATGCGCTTGATTCCTAAGGTGCGTCGTGATGCAGGTTTGGTTCCATTGGTAACTCCTACCAGCCAAATCGTGGGTAGCCAAGCAGTGAGCGTTGCTATTGACCAAAAGAAAGGTAATGCAGCATATACTAACAAGTCTAACCAATTCATCTCTTTGATTAAAGGTGAATACGGTCATACTCCGGTTGCCATCACTCCTGAATTCCGCGAACAAATCACAGGTAGCCCTGTTGAACATCCTTATGATGTATCTACTTACCAAGCTCCTGAAAATCCTGTTTTGAACGAATTGGGCGGTTGCAAATTGGCAGAAAACGAACAAGAATACTTGTTGCTTCAATTGCTTCCTTCTGTTGCTAACGGTTTCTTGAGAAAACGTCGTGAATCAGAACACAAGGCTGCAGCTCCTGCTCCTGAAGTAAAAGAAGAAAAAGCTGCTCCAGTTGAAGAAGCTCCTATTACAGGCCCTTGCGAAAGAGCTCCTATGGGTGGTAAGATTGTTAAAGTAAACGTGAAAGCTGGTGATGCCGTTAAGAAGGGTGACTTGTTGGTCGTTTACGAAGCAATGAAGATGGAAAACGAATTGACAGCTGATGCTGACCGCGTTGTTAAACGTGTATTCGTTGCTGTTGATGATGTTGTCGGAACAGATGCACCTCTTGTAGAATTTGAATAAAATATCCTCTGAATAGAACAGACGGTTATTCTGAATAACGATGAACCCCGAAAGTTGATTGCTGACTTTCGGGGTCCGTTTCTTTTTAAGGGCTTGAATTTATGAGGTGGAAGCTACCCTTGTCAGATATTGTCAAGAATAGCCCATTGGGGAAAATAAAAAAGCCGACTGTTGAGGTCGGCTTTTTGTATCTTTGGAAAGATAGGCGATTGATTAAATTAAACCTTCGTTGATGGCATTTTGTAAACCTTTGCTGATTTGGTCAGGACAAGATGTGGCTTTGTTGCCACATTTGATGCCTCCCAGACGAGCAATGGCATCTTCAACCTTCATTCCCTTTAGTAGGGCTTCGATACCCTGAAGGTTGCCGTTACAGCCTCCTACGAAGTCCATACTTTTGATGATTCTGTCTTCAATCTCAAATTCAAAATAACGGCTACAAGTGCCTTGAGGTGTAAATGATACTTTCATACGTACTTCTTAAATAATATTATTTTGTTACATAAAAATTTCAGGTTCACGGAGAGTTGCACAATTCGTGTGAAGCATAGCGGTGTATGGAGTTTCAAAAATGCGAGCATTGTTGGGGCATATCTTCACACATGCACAACATTTGATGCATTTGTTGATGTCTGTAACGACCTTGTCTCCCGAGTCCGCCAATTTGATGGCGTTGGTAGGGCAGGCATCAATACAAGTGCCGCATCCGTGACAGTTGTCGTTGCTGATAGGAGCCATAGGAGTAGATGGGCCGACAACGCGATAAGGACGGTTCCCTTTGATTTCAAATGGTGCGAAACAATTATATTCGTTTAGTTTTTTCAAACAGTTTGCGCCGAATTTCTTTGCCAATGCCAAGTCGGAACTGTCAGGACGTCCCTCGGCAATCCCCATGTTCGGGCGGCTGTAGCTGTGTTCGGCTACAAAAGCACCTGCTGCAATCGGCTTGAACCCTATTTGGGTGACGAAGTCGAATAATTCAACCAATGCGTCTTCGTAGTCTCTATTTCCGTAGGTGCACAGCAGAATGGCAGGGCAGTTGTCCGCTCTCAAACGGCTGAGTCTTTGCAGGGCAATTGGAGCTACACGACCTGCATAGACAGGCACGCTGATAATTGCAAGTTCGTTCTCGATTGAGATTTCAGAGTCATCAAAATCGCAAGTCAAATCTGTGTATTTTCTTCTGGACATACCTACTCCCGAAGCAACTGCCTTGGCTATTTTTTCAGATCCATGAGTAGGTGAAAAATAGATTACATTAGTTGTGTTTGAAAAGGTCATATTATTACTTTGTTTTGTGATACAAATATAATTAAATTTCCTGTAATTCCAATAATTATAAATTTTGATATGTTGAACAACATATCAAATAATTGTCTTTTTTAGGATATTTTTTGTTAAATTCGCGAACAAACTTAGTACCAATGACTGGCATTTCTGAAATGATAGAATTCCTTTCTGAATTGCGAAACAACAATGACAGAGAGTGGTTTGCACTTCATAAACAAGATTATGAGGCTATCCGAAATAAATGCTTTTTTGAAATAAATGTCTTAATTTCTGAAATTTGTAAGTTTGATTCTTCCTTATCCGGACTTGACGCAAAAGATTGTGTCTTTCGTATTTATCGTGATTTGCGATTTTCCAAGGATAAATCACCCTATAAGACCCATTTTGGAATTGTACTTGCGCGTGGCGGTCGGAAATGTAAGACCGTTGCCGTTTATCTGCATATTGAGCCGGGACAATGCGGTCTCTATGGCGGAGTTTGGA
>JAHHQT010000130.1 GCA_020026215.1 Muribaculaceae bacterium | reverse complement strand
GCACGTACCGCTGAACGTAACGAAAAAGAAGGCTTGAACTATCTTTCTTTCTATTCAATTGTAGCTATTGATTACGAAATCGTAACTGAATAATAGAACAATAAAATGAAAAATTGGGTGAAATCAGTTCGTAAGTGGAGCCGCAGCATCCACCGCGACCTATCATTCCTTTTTTCGGGTGTACTTATTGTGTATGCCCTTTCAGGCATTGTAATGAATCACAAGGATTCCATCAATCCTAATTACAGTGTTTCGAGAGAGGTGTACACAGTAGAAACACAAATGCCTTCTTTGCTTAAAAAGGCAGATGTGCTACGCATATTGAAAGAAATTGGCGAAGAAGATAACTATACCAAACACTATTTCCCGGAAAAGAATGTTATGAAAGTATTCTTGAAAGGTGGTTCAAACTTGGTGGTAGATGTCACTTCAAAAAAAGCGGTCTATGAAAAAGTAACCCGCAAACCTTTCTTCAGTGCAATCAGCAGACTACACTACAATCCTGGCAAATGGTGGACTTGGTTCTCCGACATATTTGCAGGCTCATTGTTGGTAATCATCTTGACTGGTTTCTTAATGGTGAAAGGCAAAAAAGGATTTATCGGCATGGGCGGTATCGAATTAGCGATTGGTATTGCCATTCCTCTTATTTTCCTTTTCTTTTGGTAGATGAATAATAAGGCAGAATATATGGAATCTGTTATCAGTTGTAGAAATCTGACCCACTATTACGGCAAACGCCTTATCTACGAAAATCTAAGTTTCGAAGTTCCTAAGGGACGTATTCTTGGTTTGCTAGGTAAGAACGGTACTGGAAAAACAACTACCATCAATATCTTGAGTGGATATTTGAAACCTCGCTCAGGCGAATGCTTGATTTTTGGAGAGAATGTCCAAAATATGCACCCTGCCCTACGCAAGGATATTGGTTTGTTGATTGAAGGTCATGTGCAATATACATTTATGAACATTGCACAAGTTGAAAAATTCTACTCTCAATTTTATCCGAAATGGAATCGCGACGTGTACTATGAACTGATGCGAAAACTTAAAGTAGCACCGGGCCAACGCATTTCAAGAATGTCATGCGGCCAACGTTCACAAGTGACACTTGGCTTGATTCTTGCTCAGAATCCTGAATTGTTGATACTCGATGACTTCTCTTTAGGTTTGGACCCAGGTTACAGACGTTTGTTCATCGAATATCTCTATGATTATGCAAAAGCCGAAAACAAGACCGTATTCTTGACTTCTCACATTATTCAAGATATGGAAAGACTGATTGACGACTGCATGATGTTGGATTACGGCGGCAAGATTCTGACACAACAACCTGTGGAAAAATTATTGAATGAATTCAAGCGCTTCACTTTCAAAGTTCCGGAACGCTACGAATTGCAAGATTTCGGCAAAGAGTTCTACAATCCTTCACTCCTTCGCAATAACGTGGAGACCTTTGGTTTCTTTGACAAAAATGATGCAGAACAGAAATTGAAACAATTACAAGTTCCGTTCTCTGATTTGAAATGCGAGTCACTTAATTTGGAAGATGCATTTATTGGTCTGACCGGTAAATATTAATAATCATTTTAATACGAAAATTAAATGCTAAAACCGATTATTTATAAAGAGTGGATCAAAACTCGTTGGTACTTGATATTGGCGTTACTTGTTTCAATTGGCTTCACCGCTTATGGCTTATTGAAAATTGAAAGAGTGATTGATTTAATGGGTGCCGTACATTTATGGCAAATCATGCTTGAACGTGATGCAATCTTCATTGATTCACAATCATATATTCCCCTACTCATAGGCATTGGATTGGCAATTGTACAATTTGTTCCTGAAATGATGCAAAGCAGACTGAAGTTGACCTTGCATCTGCCATGCAATCAATTTGCCATTATTGGAACAATGCTGGCTTATGGCCTTATGGTCATGCTGATACTTGCCGTGGCGAATTTCGCAATTATGTTGGTTTACATGACCAATGTGTTTGCCGTTGAACTCACACGACACGTTCTATTGACTGCAATTACCTGGTACGTGGCAGGATTTACTGCATATTTACTCACATCTTGGGTTTGCTTGGAACCGACTTGGAAAAGAAGAATCTTCAACATCATACTTTCTGTATGCGGATTGAGCGTTTTCTTCCAATCTACAGTTCCAGAAGCATACAATGGATTTATAGTAGTATTGGTCATCTATACCATTCTTTTGGTGTTCTTACCAATGCTATCAGTACACCGTTTTAAAACAGGACACCAAGATTAATCAAATATAGAATAATATGATACGATGTGGTAAAATATTGCTTTACGTTTCAGTAGCGTTAATATTGCTCTGGGCATTGCCTTGGTTGTTCAATTTCTTAAATGTACAACAAGTCCAAACCCCTTTCATTCTATACAGCGGTGTCATCGATGATTTCGCCTCTATTGAAAACGAGGGAAAGGTTTTGATTCGTAAAGACTATAAAGGAAATACCTACTCAGAGAAAGAATTCGACAGTATTCTGCCGATGTTCTATTATCGTCAGTTGATTTCCGATAACCGACTACCTAAAGAAATAAAAGGTGTCAAACTTGACCCGAGAATAGTACAAACAGAAAACTTCATGTTCCGCAATTCTCCAGAAGAAGTGAACCGACCAACCATAGGACTCTATACACTTTTGGAATCCAGTTCTGGCCGTGTTGACTTGGAGATGCCCGATGATGTTTTCCGCATTACAGATGAAGGCATTGAATTCATTGATATTGCCAGCAACAGCGTCAATGAAAAGAAATCAAAACTTTTCACAGATGCCATGCTTAAAAAAGGATTCGTCTTCCCTGCTAAAGTAGTGGCAGGCAACCCGACAACCCACAAAGATTACGATGAAGGTTATATTCTGGTGGACAACGCCAACAACCTATTCCATTTCAAGTGTGTTGTAGGCCGACCATTTGTCAGAAAAATAGACAAAGATCCGAACATTGCCATCAACTATGCGGTAGTCAACGAATTCAGAAACCATAAACATTTGGCATTCCTTACCGACGAAAATAACAAGTTTTATGTTCTGCTATCCAAAAGCTACGACTTGATTCAACTGCCGGTTGAAGAATTCGATCCAACTTCACAAGCAATTACAATCATTGGTAATGTTTTGGATTGGACCATAAAAATAGCCGACGGATACAGTTCTAAATTCTATGCAGTCGATGCAAATAATTATTCTTTATTGAAACAGACTGAATACTGCTACGAAATGGGGTCTTTCACGGACAAAGTTCAAGAGTTCATGTCATCATGGGAATTGACATTTACTGCACCAACTGATAAATGGGTAAAAGCTCGCTTCGGTTCAAACTAAACCAAGCAGACAAAATATAAAGGGTGAGAAAACAAAAGTTTTCTCACCCTTTTTTGTTTCCTATTCATAACTCAGATTCCAAAATTAGGATGTGTAATTAATACATTGCATGATTCTCAGTGCGCTAATTATCTGAACATTCAATTTCTTTCGCATAAGTGGTACATACGTGACTTAGCAGTTAATTGATTCAAAAAAATCACCAATATACTATCAATCAGCACAATAAACAAACATTTTAGTCATAGACCTTTTACAATTTTAATTCCGCCAGCAAGATTCTATAATCAAAATGACTTAAATAT
>JAHHQT010000014.1 GCA_020026215.1 Muribaculaceae bacterium | reverse complement strand
ATTTTTTTTACTGTTTGACTTAAAATATTGGGTATAATCGTGGTTTTGTGGATATTTTGTAGCAAAATGATTGAGAAATTTCTTTTTTGTTAGACAGGTGTTTTTGCTGAAATTGGGGTGTGGCGCGGTGAAAAATAGGACGGAAAATACCAGTGATTTGTGACAAATATCAGATGTTTAACCATGGGATTTTCTGTCAAAAGTGACTGGCAGACGGATGGAATGAGAAGGGCGGATTGTCAGTGTCGCAAAAGCGGCAGAAAGGGTCTCGGTATTGTTAAATAAAAATGTGATTTTTTTGTTAATATAATGTGTCCAAAATTTTGGAGGATTGAGATTTTATAATAAATTTGCAAGCACACAACGGTACAAAACAGACAACTATTATATATAATTTTACTTAAAATTAAATAGCATGAAGAAAGTTTACTTCTTATTTGCTTTTGTTCTTTTTGCTTCAGTTGCTTTTGGGCAAGTGCAAAGTTTCTTCGATTTTACAAGCGTTACACAATTGCAGTCCTGGGGTATTGCTTTACCGCAACCTTCGGCAGGTACAGACTTGCAGGACAAGGTACTAAGTCTTGACGGAACAAGCGTATCATTTATCAAGAATAGTGCATCGGTTGACAGTCGTATTTGGAACAACAAAGGCGCGTATGAATTGCGTACCTATAAAGGTTCGCAAGTGAAAATCACTTCTGCCCGAAGTATAACAAGGGTGGAGTTTGAATTCGGTAAGGACAAAGGGTTGAGCCTTGTCGGAACAAATGGTAAATATGCCGGTCCGACAAACACGGAATCTAAGGGAATCTGGACCGGGAATGCCACAGAAATCATCTTCGATTCTAACAAAACTGTTTTCAAGAGAATTATTGTTTATGAAGAGGTTGGCAAATTGTCGCCTATGCCTGTCTTCAGTCATGAAAGTGGAACTTATTTCTCCTCATTCGAGCTTACAGTCGACAATGAAAAGGGTTTAAGTTTCCTTATATCCTATGACTATCAGGTCTATAGAAATGGAAACCTTGTTAATGATGCCACTAAATCTGGCGGTAAGCTTTATATTGATCCTGCGTTAATTCCAGGTCAAGTAACGACTTATGATGTGGATGTGCAGGTGAGAAAGGGAAAAGATATTCCAAGTCAAAAGGTGAGAAAAACCTATGTCCTTAGAGAAAGAGGTCCTGAAAGAATTTTTGAAAAGGTGACTTCTATCAAACAAATGACATTGGGCAGCAATTTTATCATTCTGAACAATACTAACGACCGTGTCATGAGTCTGGAATCGGACAATCAAGGTAAATACATGGCTTTGCCTTGTCAAGTCAACAATAATTTGGTGAACACCGGTGAAATTTTTGACCCAATGATTCTTACATTGCTTGAAAATCCTGGTACTGAGAACTATCGTTTTAAATTGGATGGGCAAGAGGGCTATTTGTGCTTTGACGCAGGAGGCACCGGCCTTTCAACTACTATCTCTCCAGAATATGACTTGAGTACGGAATGGAAGTTGAGACCAACGGATTTGCAAATTGAAAATGCTCACACTGCTTCAAAATATGTGACTTACTATGCAAAAGAGGATAAGTTCAATCTTTATTCTCGTATAGATGCAGGTATGATTGCCATTTACAAGGAAAGAGTCAATGGCAGACCTCTTCCGAAATATTGTCCTGTACCAAAATTCTCATTGAAAGAAGGGGCATATGTAGGTCAACAAAATCTTGAAATCAAATCGGATTTGAACTACTCGTCAGTTGTGGTTACTGTCCGCAGAGATGGAGTGATTATCAGAGACAGACAGGTTTACGATGGTTTTGTAAATATCAAACTTGATGTATTCGGTCCTGAAACTACCTACGACATTGAAGCTATGGCTATCTGTTCCGGCTATGGAGACAGTGAGGTTGTCAAAATGCGCTATGTCGTCAAGGATGATCCATTTGCCAACTGCTTGAAGGCTCAAATCTTGATTAAAGATGTGGCTGTGGATAAGGGTTGGTCTAACTCGACCAAATATGCTTCAATGTCTTTCTATACCAACAATAGACATTCGATTACATTTGAAATTACAGGTGGCGGAAACAACGGTAAATACTATGCTTCTGACCAGTCATGGAGACTTTACACCGATGGCCAAATGAAGATAACTCTTCCTCGTGGATATTATTTCAACCATATTAAATTCTTCATGTCGAAGGGAGGCTTGAACAATGCCACATGGTCAAATGGCAAGTTCTATCCAAACGAGGGCGTTGAGACCAACTCTTGGGCACCGTCAGAATTGTTGTCGGAAGTGACATTGACAGCGAGGTCAAAAGTGCAATTTACAGGATTTAATATTTACTATACCTCCGACGCTTCAGGTGTTGAGGCAGAAACGACGGTTGACACTCAATTTAAGGGTGTGAAAGGTGGCATTCAAGTGATTGCCGGGGAAGAAACAGCAGTGGCAGTCTATACATTATCCGGTCAAAAGGTCGGTCAATTTGAATTGTCGGCAGGGGAAACAATGATTGAACTTCCAAGAGGATTCTACATTGTAGGTGCCGGTAACGCCATGGAAAAAGTAATTGTGAAATAAATTAGAAATACAAATAAGACTAAGGCGTGCCCTCAAAGGGGAGTGGCACGTTCTATAGTCGATACGGTTATAAAGAAAAACAATACAAAAATGAAAAAAATTTATTTATTATTTGCTTTTGCGTTGTTAGCATTAGTTGCAGGAGCGCAAACTACTTACGAGTATGACTTCTATAGTGGAGGCTTTACTCAAGGGAATCAATCAAAGGTTTTTAATGGTATTGAATGGACTCTTACATCGGATTGTGAAAGACCTTCTCAACATTCATGGAAAGGTCAGGAATTTAAGGCAACAACCACAGCTGTCATCAAAACAAGCGCATTCAAAGGTGCCATTACCAGTATTAAAATTGTTACTGGTCTGGACCGTTACGACTATAATGATGAAAAGAAGTCTTCAGTGTCTATCTCTGTAGGGGGCAAGGCTTATAAGGCTGATGACCAGGTGGGTAACAAGCAACAAGAGAATGTTTTCTTGATCGGTTCCGGACGTGAATATAATTTTACGGGCGGTTCTGAAGGCGAAATCGTCATTACTTTTTCCAACCAATCCCAAAAAACTATTATACTCGGTTCAATCGCTGTCACTTATGGTGGTAGTGTTACTCCTGATATTCCAGAAGTGCTTGAACCTGTTACATTCTCATTGGCAAGCGGTGTCTATACTTCTACTCAAACAGTAGAGGTTTCTTGTCCTACTCCGGATGCTCACATTGTCTATGAATTCTGGAAAAACGATAAATGCCTTAAATCAGGAGGAGCACCAAGCCCGGTGTCATTCGTTTTGGACTATGAAGAAGGTAAGCAAAATACATACGTGATTCGTGCATTATCAAGCAAGAACCAAGAAAATACCAAACAAATATCAAGTTCGTACGTTATCGGTGATCGTTGTCCGACTCCTGACTTCTCTATCATCAGTGGTACTTATTATGGCTCAAGAACCTTGGAGGTTTCAACCTTTTTAACCGGTCCTTCTGTCGGTTTTACTTATTCGTTCTATAAAGACGGAACTTTGGTGAAAAGCTCTGTAGAGCAAAGCAATAAAATGACTTTCGAATTGACTGCTGAGCCCGGAAAGGACACCAGATATGTTGTCAATATGACTACTGTGAATGGTGATAATCTATTGCAAAGTGATCTTGTAACCCATGAGTATCTCATCAGAGAAGCCGGTATTGACCGCGTATTTGAGAAGATTACTACCGGTTTCGAACTTTCTGCCTACAGTAACTTTACGTTGCTTAGCAGTATAGGTGATTGTGTCATTGGCGGATACAGTGACCAAAACAAAAATTACAATAGCGTCGAAGTGAATCCTGCCGCTGTCGATACCTATACCTACGGCGCCGGAGCTACTATTCTCAAAGTTGAGCCTGCCAAGACATCGGTTCCTAACGTTTATTATTTCAAGAATGAAATTACTTCAAAATATTTGAAATTGGTGTTGAATGCCAGCGGTAAATATGAATTCTATGAAGTTGATAAGCCTGATCAAGAATGTGAATGGACAATTTCTGATGCCATGGAACTTCAAAATGTGGCTATGGGTAAGGATTTCCTAAGTTTCAATGAAGAAACTAAGTCTTTCAACTACTGTGAAAACACTAATGGTCTTCAAATCTTCAAGGAAAATGGTTCTGGTTCCCGCGTTACTCCAGACCCTGATTTCTCTTTGCCTGAAGGTCTCTATATTTCAGACAAAACAGTGGTGATATCATCAAAAGTGCCGGGTTCAAGATTGCGTTACTCTGTCAAGAAAGACGGATGGCAAATGATAGAGGAAACTATTGCCGATGCACCCGTGGAAGTGGCTTTGACCTATGCTCCGGAAGGTACAACTTATGTGATTGAGGCTGCAGTAAGTATTGATGGTTATGCCCCTGGTAGAAAAGTGTCTAAAACTTATACTTTCAAAGATATTTGCGGTAATGAATTCATTTCAGCACAAGTGGTTGTTTCAGAAGTGGCTGCTGCCAACAATTGGGTGAACGGCAATCAATACAATACATTCTCATTCACAGACATTCACGGTACTCAAATTGACTTTACTAACCGTGGCGGCAGTAATGACGGTAAATACTACACTTCTAACCACTCTTGGAGAAACTATCAGGACGGTGAATTGATTATCTCTATTCCTCAGGGCTTGTATCTAAACCGTGTTGAATTTGAGGCCAATAACAATATCAACAACTGTACTTGGGAAAAGGGTGTTTATGGTCAAGCTCCTTATACTAACGCTTGGGTTGCAACAGATTATACGAACACTATGACAATGCGCAATGCTGCTACTTCAAATACTTGTGAATTCAGGGGCTTTACTATCTACTACACCAATACAATATCGGGAGTGGAAGATGCAGTGGCTAATGAAGTTGAGGTGTTTGGCGTTGATGGCGGTGTGAAAGTCGTAGCTAATGCTGAAGCAGAAGTGGCTGTTTATTCTTTGGCAGGTCAGTTGGTAGGTCTATACCAAGTGGCTACAGGCGAAACAATGATTGACTTGGAACAAGGTTTCTATGTGGTTCGCACTGAAGAAAAAGTGGCAAAAGTGATTGTAAAATAAAACTCTCAATAAGAATGTTAAAAGGCGTGTCCTCTTGCCGAGGATACGCCTTTCTTTTTGTCTGCCTGCAATTTTGGCGAAATAATCGGACTCTTTGATACATAATTTTTATTGTGGAATGTACTTGGACCCAGAAAAATATAGTAATTTTGCAGTTGGGAAAAACTCGTTATGTTTATGTATGTAGGAATCTATTAATTTTATTTATACAGTATGAAAAAAATTTATTTCTTATTCACTTTTGCGCTTTTGGCATTAGTCGCAGGTGCGCAAAAAACAGTCACATTTGACTTTACGAAAGCTGAAAACATTGTGGGATGGGGATATACAGCTTCTGCTAAAGGTAATGGAACTAATTTGGGTGGTGGAAATATTGTACAGGATGGTGTCACATTGACTTGTACAGATGGCACTACTGCTACTCGTTTTTGGAATAAAAGCGAAAAATATGAATTTAGAGTATATAAAGATGCAAAAATGACCATCACTGCAGATTCTAAAATTAATGAGGTAAAAATTGACGGAACATCTTATGCAGAGGATGCGGGTAATACCGTCGATACAGAATGGGTATATACTTTTAATTCTACTTATAAAATTAAAACTATAACTGTAACCTTGGCAGCAGGTGGCGTAACACCTCCTGCTGAGACTGTGGCTAACCCTGTATTCTCATTGGAAGAAGGTCGTTTTGAAACTGCACAAACTCTTACTATCACTTGTGCTGCTGATGCAAAAATCAACTATCAAATCAATGAAGGAGCAGAGGTGAAAGACCAAACTTCTCCTGTTACTATTGAGTTGCCGTTGGTTGAAGGAGCATTGACTGATTATACCGTTAAAGCAACTGCTGTAAAAGGTACTGCAATGAGTGCAACCGTTACTAAAGTTTATACAATTGGCAAAGTGACAGGTGAAACATTCTGCCCGATTACGGGAGCTGAACAATTGCAAAACGGTAATAAGGTGGTTTTGATTTACAAGAATGATACAGAAGCATACGTTGCAGATAAATTTGATGCAGATCATTTAACAACTGTGAACTTGTTCGAAAATATCGTAGCCGGTAATTTTGTAAATGCGAACAATGCCGCTATGGTTTTGACTGTTGATAAAGCTGCTGATTCTTCTATCGCACTTAAGTTTGCCGACGGTAGCTATTTGGCTGCCTCAGGCAAGAACCTTAACAAAGTTGCTGAACGATTTGTTTGGACAGTTGGAATGAACGGTACTGTAGAAGATGTTGACAAGTCTATCTGTTGTAATATCAGTTGGAATCATAACTTTAGAATGTATTCACCTTCAGCCGCTTGCCCTGCTGTTAATATCTACAAAAGCGCAACTTCAGAGAAGATTTGCACAGCTCCTGTTTTCTCATTGAAAGAAGGTCGTTACACTGCTGAACAAAACTTGAACATTACAACTGATATGCCAGGTGCGACAGTGGTTTACGCTATCTGTGCTACAGCAGAAGAAGTTCCTGCTAAATGGGAAACTTTTGTTAATCCTATTGTCTTGGCCGTAGGTCAAACTTACTATGTTAAGGCTAAAGTTCAAAAAGAGGGTTACAAAGACAGTGAAATTGTTACTCGCGAATACATTATCAAAGAAATGCAAGACAATGAAGCTGTTATGGCTAAAGTCTTGATTTCAGAGGTAGCTGTTGAAAACAGTTGGGCAAGCGGTAGTGACTATGCTACATTTACTTACAACGATGCTACTGTAGGTGGTATCCAATTTGCCGTAACCGGTGCCGGTGGTAAATATCACTCTGGTTATCAAAGCTGGAGTTGTGAAGCTTCTGGTAGCATGACTGTCACTCTTCCTGAAGGTTTCGTTTTCCACCACATGGAATTCTTCGCTAACCTAAACGGTTTGAATGATTCTCAAATTACAGTTGATTCCGGTGAATTGTGTGCACACAATGCGAAAGGTGATCCTTATGTTTGGAACCCAAGAAGTTTGACTAATACTGTTACGGTTACTCCTGGAGCAGGAAAATTGTTCTTCGAAGGTTTCAACATTTACATTGCAACAAGTACTTCTGGTGTTGAAAATGCCGTTGCTGAAGAAGCTAACGTATTCGGTGTAGCAGGTGGCGTGAAAGTCGTAGCTAATGCTGAAACTGAAGTTGCTGTCTATACATTGGCAGGTCAAATGGTGGCTCAATACCATGTTGCAGCCGGCGAAACAATGATTAACTTGGAAAAAGGTTTCTATGTGGTTCGTGCCAACGAAAAAGCTGCAAAAGTAATTGTAAAATAATTTACATGACATAACAAAGAAAAGCGTGTTCTTCAAACGAAGGACACGCTTTTTTATTTTTGTCTGTCTATTGATTGTCTTGGTGAAGGGCGGTATAGACCTTTTCTGCGCGCGACTGGCCGATGATTGCCGCTATGTCGGGTAATTGTGCCTCGCGGATGCGTTTCACGCTCTTAAAGTGGCGCAAAAGGTCGGTGCGCGTTTTTTCTCCCACACCTGAAATGGAGTCGAGCACGGAGACGGTCTGTGTCTTACTTCGGCGGAGACGGTGGTGGGTGATGCCGAAACGGTGTGCCTCGTCGCGCAGATGCTGGATGACGCGCAGGGATTCGGAGTTCTTGTCCAAATACAGAGGAACGGAGTCACCCGGGAAATAGATTTCCTCGAGTTTCTCGGCAATGCCGATAACTGCAACTTTTCCTCGCAAGCCCAATTGGTCGAATACCTCAACGGCGCAACCTAACTGACCTTTGCCACCGTCAATCACCACGAGTTGTGGCAATTCGCTGTCCTCGTTGAGCAATCGGGTGTAGCGGCGTGTCAATACCTCTTTCGTGGTGGCGTAGTCGTCTGCGCCCACTACGGTCTTGACGATAAAGTGGCGGTAGTCGCGTTTCGACGGTTTGCCGTTCTTGAACACCACGCACGCTGATACGGGGTTGGTGCCTTGTATGTTGGAGTTATCGAAACATTCGATGTGTCGGGGCAATACGCTCAAATGGAAATCCTTTTGCATCTTGGTCAACAGGCGTGTCTCGCGCTGTTCGGGATTCAGTTTCTCGGCGTTGATTTCCTTGTCGCGCTTATATTGTTTGGCATTCTTCAATGAAATGTCGAGCAGTTTCTTGCGGTCGCCACGCTGGGGAATGACAAAGGTGGTGTTGCCTGTTTCGTAGTCGGGAATGAACGGCACAACGGTTTCCTTGACTTCGTGGCCAAAGCGAGAACGAGCCTCGGCAATGGCATAGGAAAGCAGTTGTTCGGGGGTCTCGTCCAATTTCTTGCGATATTCGAAGGTGATACATTGAACCACCGAACCACTATTGACGTGCATATAGTTGATGAATGCACGGTCGTCGTCGGGAACAAAGGAGAAGACGTCGATGTCGTTGAGCAGTGAGCTGACCACTTCCGACTTGGCGCGATAGCGTTCGATAAGGTCGTATTTGACCTTCAAATCCTGCGCTTCCTCGAATTTCAACTGTGCGGCATAGTTCATCATTTCGGTTTTCAAGAAATCCATGAGAATATGCGTGTCGCCACGGAGTATCTGTTTGACCTTGTCAATGTAGTCGCCGTATTCTTCGGGGGTGATACGTCCTTCGCAACAGCCCTTGCAGTTCTTGATATGGTATTCCAGACAGATTTTAACTGCCTTGCGCTCCACACTTTCGTCGGTGATGTTCCAACGGCAGGAACGGATAGGGTAGAGCTCCTTGATGAGCGACAGTACGGTGCGTGCCACTGATACGTTGGCATAAGGACCATAGAACTTGCCACCGCGGAGAATAGGGTTGTGGGTAAGGAATACGCGAGGGTAGAGTTCGTTGGTGACGCAAATCCACGGGTAGGACTTGTCGTCTTTCAACAGAATGTTGTATTTCGGGCGATATTGCTTGATGAGGCTGTTCTCCAAGTGGAGGGCATCATCCTCAGAGTTGACTACGATATATTTCAAGTCGCGGATGTTCTTGACCAGAATATTGGTCTTCACGGAGTCGTGAACACGGTTGAAATAGGAAGATACACGGCGTTTCAGTTTCTTTGCCTTACCGACATAGATTACCGTTCCCGTCTTGTCATAATAGATATAACAACCGGGACTGTCGGGCAACATCGACACTTTCAGCTTTAGCTCTTCTTCGTAGGTCATAGTAAAGACAAAAATACGGATTTTTGCAGAGAAACGGCGTGTTTTGAAAGAAAAAGGTGAAAACCAAAGGACTTTCTTTGTTGATTTATTTAGTGTGGAGGGTGGGGAATGTTGGGCAGTGTGTTTTCGTATAGGTATAAAAAACAAGAAATCGACAAAACTAAAAAGTTATTGTCGATTTCTCTCTCTCCGTCGGGGTACCAAGATTCGAACTTGGGACCCCCTGCTCCCAAAGCAGGTGCGCTAACCGGACTGCGCTACACCCCGAGTTTTTTTCTCAAATGCGTTGCAAAGGTAATGCACTTTTTTATTCCGTGCAAGTGTTTTGGGAAAAAATTTTCAAAAAAAGCAAAAAAAATTGCGTAAACGGGCAAAAATGGCAAAAATTGGTCGAAAAAGTACGTAATTTCATGAGTTATCACTAATTTTAAGGCATCAATACAAAAACATAAAAAATGAAGAATGTGTTAGTAACCGGGGCTGATGGCTTTATCGGCTCACACTTGACAGAAGCATTGTTGGAGGCGGGCTGTAATGTCCGTGCCATGAGCGTGTACAATTCGTTTAACTATTGGGGATGGTTGGACGATATACATCATAATCGTTTGGAAATTGTCAGCGGTGACGTTCGTGACCCGAATTTCTGTAGAGAAGCGATGAAAGGTTGCGACACTGTTTTTCATTTGGCTGCGTTGATTGCCATTCCTTATAGCTATACCGCTCCCGACAGTTATGTGGATACGAACATCAAAGGTACGTTGAACATCTGTCAGGCGGCGAGAGATTGCGGTGTGGAACGCTTGATTGTCACTTCCACTTCGGAAGTTTACGGTACTGCACAATATGTGCCGATTGACGAAAAGCACCCAAAACAGCCACAGTCGCCTTATTCAGCTACTAAAATCGGTGCAGATGCCATTGCTTTGAGTTTTCACAATGCGTTCAAGTTGCCTGTTGTAGTTGCCCGTCCGTTCAATACCTACGGTCCTCGCCAGTCGGCACGTGCCATTATCCCTACTATCATTACTCAAATTGCAAACGGTGTGCGTGAAATTAAGGTGGGCGACTTGACTCCTACGCGCGATTTCAACTATGTGAAAGATACTTGTGCCGGTTTCATTGCCTTGGCGAAGGCTGAAGGTGTGGAAGGCCAAGAAATCAATATTTGCAGTTCGAGCGAAATTTCCATGAAGGATACTTTGGAAATGATTGCCGAACTAATGGAAGCTGACGTGACTTGGGTGACTGATCCTGCGAGAATCCGTCCGCGCAACTCTGAAGTATTCCGCCTATATGGAGACAATACCAAGATTACGCATTTGACAGACTGGCGTTCACGCTACAGCTTGAAGGACGGTTTGCGCGAAACTATCGAATGGTTCAGCAACAAGGAAAACTTGAAAAAATATAAGTACGAAATTTACAACCGCTAAATGATGCGTAAAGAAACAAGAATATTGATGCTCGGAGGTGCGAAACGTGTTTCGTTGGCCCGTCTGTTGAAGGCGGCAGGCGAACGCATTGGTACGAAGGTGAGCATTTTCAGTTCGGAAATTATTGAAACCGTGCCTATCGTTGTTGAGGGAAAGGTTTTAAAAGGAAGAAAATGGCGTGATGCTGATATTTATGAGCATTTTGATGAGGTCATTGCCAAAGAAAAGATTGATATTGTACTGCCTTTCGTGGACGGTGCGATTGAGGTGTGCTCACGTTTGAAGGAACGCCATCCCGAAGTGTTTATTCCTGTTTCTGATTTCGATACCGCCCATCAGATGTTTGACAAATGCGAGGCTGCCGAGTTGTTTGAAAAGGTCGGTATTGCCATTCCTAAAACATTGTCGATGGAAAGTGACGAGTTTCCGAAGATTTTCAAACCTCGCGAAGGCTCTGCCTCTAAGGGAATTAAAGTGATTGAAAATGCAGAGGAACAACGTCTTGTCTCAAATCCGGAGAATTATCTAATTCAAGAATATATTGCTGACAGAGAGGAATATACGGTGGACTGCTACGTTTCGATGATGAGCGGAAAACCTTTGTGCACAGTTCCTCGTTTGAGAATTTCCACCTCGGGCGGAGAAGTGGACCGTACCGAGACACGCAGGATTCCCGAATTAATCAGTATGTCACAGCAGGTGTTGAAAGCCATTGGTTTCCAAGGCCCTGTGACTTTGCAATTTATCCACGACTTAAAAAATGGCGGCTACAAGCTGATGGAAATCAATCCTCGTTTAGGCGGAGGAGTGGTTTGCTCCATCCATGCCGGGGCTGACATTGCCGAAATGATTTTGAGAGAATCGATGGGCGAAGAAGCCAAAGAAATGAACGAATGGCGCGACCATGCGTTGATGGTGCGCTATTTCAGCGAAGTAATGTTTTAAAAAAGACTGAAACAAGATATGAAAACAATCATCATCGCCGAAGCAGGCGTGAATCATAACGGCAACTACGACATGGCGTTGCAGTTGATTGATGCCGCAAAAGCATCGGGTGCGGATTATGTGAAATTCCAGACGGCAAAGCCAGAACTGGTTATCAGTACATTTGCACCAAAAGCCGAATATCAGAAAGAAACGACAGGCAACGGAGAAAGCCAGCTGGAAATGTGCAAGGCTATCCACTTGCCATTGACTGACTATGTGAAACTGAAGGCTTATTGCGATGAAAAAGGTATCGGTTTTGTGAGTACTCCGTTCGACTTGGTGTCTATTGATGTGCTTGAGCCATTGGATATGGATTTCTATAAAGTTCCGTCGGGTGAAATAACCAACTTGCCTTATTTACGCAAGATTGCCGCACAGCACCGCAAGGTGATTATGTCCACAGGAATGTCGGAAATATGGGAAATCCGCGAGGCTATCAAGGTGCTTGAAGAGGGCGGTTTGACCAAAGATGACATTATCATTCTTCACTGCAACACTGAATATCCTACTCCTTACTGCGACGTGAATTTGAGCGCGATGAAAACCATGGAGAAGGAATTGGGCGTGAAAGTGGGCTATTCCGACCATACGCGTGGTATCGAAGTTCCTATTGCCGCTGTGGCTATGGGGGCTTGTGTGATTGAAAAGCACTTCACTCTGGACAAGACATTGCCAGGACCAGACCACAAGGCATCGTTGGAGCCTCAAGAATTGAAGCAGATGGTGGAAAGCATCCGTCATATCGAACAGGCTATCGGCAACGGAGAAAAGCACGTTACCGACTCTGAACGCCCGAATATGATTGTGGCTCGCAAGAGTATTGTAGCCAACCGCGCTATCAAGGCGGGAGAGGTGTTTACCGAAGAAAATATTACCGTAAAACGCCCGGGCAACGGTGTGAATCCGATGCGTTGGGACGAGGTGCTCGGCATGACAGCCAAGCGCGATTTTGAATACGATGAATTAATTGAACTATAAATCCACCGAATCATGGCATCATATACGAAATACTATGTAGTGTGGAAAGGCCGTCATCCCGGGATTTACGAATCGTGGGAGGACTGCAAGGCTGAAACTGACGGTTTCCCCGATGCGCGATACAAGGCTTTTTCGAGTCGAACGGATGCGATTATGGCATATCGAGAGAGCGACCGTGAGGCTTCGGAGGTCTTGAAGATGATTGCCCATCACTTGGAAGAAGAGGAGGACAAGAAGAGTTTTGAGAACAATTCGGGCGCAAATACCGTAGCTCCAAAAGTGGCGAGTGCGAGCCCTAAATATAGCGCTGATGTGATTTTGGACAGCATTGCCGTCGATGCCAGTTGTCAGGGGAATCCCGGAATTATGGAATATCGCGGTGTGGTGGTGCGTACCGGTCAGCAAATCTTCAGAGTTGGCCCATACCAAAAAGGCACGAACAATATCGGTGAGTTTTTGGCGATTGTGCACGGACTGGCGTTGCTGAAACAAAAGAACAGCACGATTCCAATTTACAGCGACAGTAAGGTGGCGCAAAAATGGGTGAGTGAAAAGAAATGCAAGACAACATTGGTGGTCAATGAGGAAAACAAAGTATTGATTGACTTGATACAACGTGCCGAGAAATGGTTGCAAAACAATACTTACAGTAACCGAATCATCAAATGGAACACCGAGGCTTGGGGTGAAATTCCTGCTGATTTCGGTAGAAAATAGTACATACCAACAGACAAAATAAAAGCGTCCGTAATCGTGGGATTATGGACGCTTGTTTTTATTGTTAGTATGGATTAACGCTTGATGAAAGAAACTTCCAGTTTTTGAAGACCGAGTTCCTCGGCATTCATCAGAATAAAATGATAGGTCAGAGTTGAGCCTTTAGGAGCTTCGTTGATGAGATAGTCTGCCGCTTCTTTGGTCATCATGTTCTTCAAAGCCAGTGCTTTGTTACGAATTTTTGCAGGACGTAGATATTTTGACGGATTCTCCATTGGGAACGGGTCGATGACATAGACAGATGTAGGCATATACATCAATTCGTTAAAGAATTTGTCACCGTCTTTCAGATTATATTCCAGATAGATATTCTTGTAGTCATAGCCTGCTCCCTGTTCTTTATCACTATCGATAAAGTCGCCGTCGGCTGTAACGAAGATGGTTGGATTATAGACGGTATATAGTTCATACGGGCAGCCTTCCTTGTATTTAATGTCCTGTTCGGTTATCTTCACTTCGGGAATATCTACTTTAGTCTTGCTGAGGATTTCGAGCAGACGGTATTCGATGTTGCTTCCGTCTTGAGGGGGATTTGCCAAGGTCTTTTTGACGACACGCAATTCGTATTCGTAGCCCTCTTCGTATTCAAAATCGGTGATGTCGTGCAACCCGATGGTGTGATATTTCGTTTCACCTTCTTCCTTGATTTGGATACCCATGACAGGTTTCCCCAAAATGTAATGAGGGGTAGTTTGGGCGGCAACAAAAAGTTTGATTGTTTCAATTTTGTCTTTTTCGGGTTCGTCGTCGTTACAGCTTACCATTCCGAACAGGAAAATGGAGAGTAGGATTAGCCCCAATGGTTTTAATAGTTTCATGATTGTAAGTTCGATTTTATTTTGTTTACAAATATACCCTGTAAACGTAAATATGATGGAAATACTGCAAAAAAATCCGTTAAAATTCGAGGGGAAATGATAACGGATTTATAGGGGTTATTCAGTGCAGTTTTTCTTTGGGCATCTGCCGCGCTTGATGCGTTTGATAAGGAACAGAATCAAGATAAGGACAATGATTGCCCCTACAATATAGATGGTGTTGATATAGTCCTTGACGATGGCTTCCTGTGTGGCTTCGTCCAAGTTGTTGCAACCACGGAAAGCCGAGTGGTCGATAGTTTCCATGGAACGTGGAATTACCACAGTGACAAGGCTTTCGCATTCGGCAAATGTTTCGGCGGCAAGAGTGGTGATGCCATTCGGGATGTTGCATTCCTTCAATGACTTACAGCCTATGAATGCACGTTCGCCGATGTGGCTGATACTCGTTGGAAGCGTCACTTTGGTCAATCCTTCACAGCCAGCAAAGGCATCATTGGCGAGGGTAGTGACCTTGTAGGTCTTGCCATTGATGTTTGTGGTGTCGGGGATAATGATTTCTCCTTCAATTTTTGCAACTCTGTTTGCGGAAACTTTTGCCGTCAGTTCAGTCTCGGAAAGCACTTCGAACAGGAATGGACAAAGGCTCTTTTCCACGTTTTCTCCTGTAGCGTTTTCGGAATATATCTCCTGTTGGGCAATGGCATTGCTACTATAGAAAATACAGACAATCGCCATGAGAAGAATAGAAATAAATTTTTTCATAATTTATTGTTTTCTTAGCCTAAAATATTAAGGTTATGTTGTAATCGTTGAAATACAAATATAGAATAAAAGTCATAAAAGTATTCCAATTGCCTTAAAATTAACATAACAAATAGTAACGGCGATTGCAAAAAATGGGTAAATACTTTTATTATGTATGTGTCTTTCACTATCTTTGTACACTATAGAATAATAAAAGAAATACTGATATGAATGAAATTGTAACTAAGTGTTTGAATATATTTCGTGACACAACAGAATATTATCACGAATTTGATAATATCGACGCATGTCCTAAAAATCCATATCAAGCAGGAAATATCGAAGATGTATTGTTCAGAAAAAACTGGATAGATGCCGTTCAATGGCACATGGAAGATATCATCCGTGACCCGAACATTGATCCGGTTGCCGCTTTGAAATTGAAACGCCGTATCGATAAATCCAACCAAGACCGTACAGACTTGGTAGAGGATATTGACACTTATTTCCGCGAAAAATATAAAGACGTTGCCGTTAAGGAAAACGCCACTATCAATACTGAAAGTCCGGCATGGGCTATCGACCGTTTGTCAATCTTGGCATTGAAAATCTATCACATGCGCCAAGAAACTGAACGTAAGGATGCTTCTGCTGAACATATTGCAAAATGTCAGGCTAAATTGAACGTATTGTTGGAACAACAAGTTGACTTGTCAACTGCCATCTCTCAATTGATTGACGATATCGAAGCCGGAAACAAATACATGAAGGTTTACCGTCAAATGAAGATGTACAACGATACAGACACTAACCCTGTATTGTACGGAAAGAAATAGGTTCGTATCACACAGGACATATTGCAAAAAAGGTAGATAATAGATGGCAGACGAATTTGACATAAGAGCCGGACAATACGAGAGCGACCGCGATTTTGAAAAAGCATTGCGACCGCTGACCTTTGACGACTTTAACGGTCAAGAAAAGATAATCGAAAACTTGCGAATCTTTGTCCAAGCCGCCAAAATGAGAGGCGAGGCGTTGGACCATGCGTTGCTTTACGGCCCTCCGGGATTGGGTAAGACCACATTGAGCAATATCATTGCCAATGAATTGGGAGTGGGCTTTAAGGTGACTTCGGGTCCTGTGCTCGACAAGCCTGGCGATTTGGCGGGGGTGTTGACTTCGTTGGAGGAAAACGATGTGTTGTTTATCGACGAGATTCACCGTTTGAATCCTGTGGTTGAGGAATATCTGTACTCGGCTATGGAGGACTATCGCATCGACATTATGATTGACAAAGGTCCGGGTGCGCGTTCCGTGCAACTGAATTTGTCGCCGTTTACCTTGATTGGTGCCACTACCCGTAGCGGTTTGCTGACACCGCCTTTGCGTGCACGTTTCGGTATCAACTGCCACTTGGAATATTACGACCATGGGGTGTTGGAACGCATCATCAAGCGTTCTGCACGATTGTTGAATGTGCCTTGCAACGATAAGGCTGCCGAGGAGATTGCCTTGCGCAGTAGAGGTACGCCACGTGTTGCCAACGCTTTGTTGCGCCGTGTCCGCGACTTTGCCCAAGTGAAGGGTAGCGGTGAGATTGATTTGGAAATTGCCAAATATTCATTGGAAGCATTGAATATTGACCGCTATGGATTGGACGAAATCGACAACAAGATTCTAAATACAATTATTGACAAATTCAACGGCGGTCCTGTGGGTTTGAACACCATCGCGACAGCCTTGGGAGAGGATGCGGAAACCGTTGAGGAGGTCTATGAACCGTTCTTGATTAAGGAGGGTTTCATCAATCGTACACCGAGAGGTCGTGAGGTGACGATGTTAGCTTATACGCACTTGAAAAAAGCCCCTAAAACAACGCAAGGTTCGTTGTTCTAAAAATTAATTTTACCATATTACAGCGAGGAGTTTGATGATTCAAACTCCTCGCTTTTTTTGTGGAATCGGGGATGAAATAATTATAGAAAACAAACCTATGGATTCAAAATTTTCTATTAACTTAGTAATATCTTAATTTTAGGCATTTCTAATATCATTAAAAGTAATCAATATGGAAATTGAAGATTTTTGCAATGAAGTTGTTAAATTAATCTTAGGGCAAGAAGATGTTAAATTTGATTTTAGAACAAGGTTACGTACTCGATTAAAGAAATATTATGAGTTGGTTAATTCTTTAGATCTAATAAGTCTTGAGGATTTAAAAATAATTAAATTCATATGTGATAAATTGAATGAAATTGTAAGAAATAGTTTTAAAGGGTTACAGTCAACAGCTTTTAATCAATTGAAGAATCTTATACAAGGGAAAAAAGGTTTGGAACCCAAAATAAATCTTATTAAAAATCTAATAACTATCAGTGAGAACACAAGTTTCTATAGAATAAGGACTTTTTCTTCAATATATCATGTCTCTGCAAAAGATCTATTTCATATTCCATTAGATATGAGAGGAATTGTTACTACTCAGCGTTTTAGTACTCCTGGTTATCCCTGTCTGTATTTAGGTAAAAGTATATACGGATGTTGGGAAGAAATGAGAAGACCCCTAATGTTTAATTGCGCAGTATCAAGATTTGTGAATCAGAAAAATATTAACTTTATTAATTTAGCCTTACCTACTGTTGATAAAGTACAGGAGGATAAGGATGAATACTTGAAAGTGTTACCATTGGTTATTGCTTGTATGATTCCAGTTTCTAGAGATTCTGATACTTTTAAGCCGGAATACATTATTCCACAACTCCTAATTGAGTGGATTTTAAAAAATCGAAATTTTAAAGGAAAGATAATTCATGGTGTTGCATATACATCAACACAAAGGAATGGTGAATTTGATTTTCCTGATGATAAATTTATTAATTATGCTATACCTGTATTTAAAGTTAAAGATAAGGTTAGATATTGTCAAACATTATGCGAACTTTTTAAATTGACAGACCCAACTACAAATGATATTGAAAAATTAAAATGTGGTTATAGTATTGATTGTGGTAGTGCAGCCCCAAGTAAAACTGAAAATTATAATGTTTCTGATTTTGGCAATTTAGAGATACGATTGGAAGATGAGAACGAATTCCCATTAATGAAAATTGAGTATAAATAAATTATAAAATGCTCAATGAACGATAAACGACCAACCGAAAGGCTGGTCGTTGTTTTATTTTAGGATTTCCAATTCTCTTGTTTCGTGGTTGCAGGCGATGGGGTGGGTGAAGTTGATGGTGGTGCCGGCGATTGTGCTGTCGGTGATGGGGGCGGTGTCGATGCCTTTTTCTTCAATTGCCTGCAAGAGTGCCTCACGATAGTAGGCGCGATCCTGTGTCAGGGGCTCGGGATTGTTTACTTCTTTGTTGAAATCATCCACGAGTTCGTCAATGGTTTTGCCTATAAAGCAAGCTGAATAGGTATTCAATTTTTCATTGGCGTATAGCCAGCAACATTTTTTCATCTTTCGTCTTTTTTCTTTCTCCAAATTTATTCATTCTCCGTCAATTTTGAAAATTTTTAGTCGGGAATGGGCGTTCCGTTGTTGCGGTTGAGCTCATCAATGACGTAAAGACCTATGGCACGTGTCATCAGTATATCGTCGTGGTAGCCATCCTTTGCGCCGTAACTGCCGTTGGGCTTGCGTTCATAGACGGCAAACTCGTTGATTGCCGCATCGTCGTTTTCTTGGTAGGACTTGTCGCGCACACAGGCAATAAGGCGATTGATGATGAGCGGTTTGGTGGCGCGGTTGGTGTGGAAACCGATGTGTGTCACGGTGTTGCCCGACGAGGGGTCGCAGGCTCTGCGGAAATAGAGGTTGGGATAGTAGTCGTCAATTTCATCCAAAAGGAACATTGAGTTGTCGCCCTCGGTCATTTCCGTTTCGAGGGTGTTGCTTTCGATGACCAACAGTGCTTTGCCATACCAATAGGCTATTTGTGCCGCACGCCAGCCAAGAGGTCGTGGTCGTCGTGTCCGCGCCATTGTGCCACGATTTTGGGGCGGTCGGTTTCTTCTTCGCCACGGTCGAAAACGGCAATGACGGAATAGTCGCTTTCGTCGGAACGACCACCGATGTCCACCACGCACACGTAGCGGTGGGTATAGGGCCAGTCGTCGGGCTTTGCCCATACTTTCAACATGCCGTTCTCCGCCGGTGTGAACTTGATGTTGGAAAAGGCATCGCGGTATTTGCTTCCGTCGGCTATGAGTTCGCCCACATAGCGCGGTGTACGGCATTCGGCACGGAGACTTTCGACGGCGAGGGAATCGAATACCAGTCGGTCGGTTGAGGTGAAGGCTTCGATGTCGGTGGTGGGGTATTCCGCCTTCATGGCGCGATGTGAGGCGTATTCCCGACGTTTTGCCTTGTACCATGCAATTTGCTCCAAGGTGCGGCCGTTGTCCCACAGCGTACGCTCATAATCATCAAGCGAGTTCCAAAATTCTTCCACTTTCTTGACGGGTTTTTCGTAGATGCCATATTCATACCAGGGTACGAAAATCGCTATCTTGTCACTTTCACCCGCCATGGCGCGCAACCATTCGTCGTGAAAGAAATTGCCGATGCCGTTGGCGGTGCTTTCCATGACTAACAGGCTGTGGTCAGAGAATGCCATCGAACCTGCCACTGAACGAATCAAGTCGTTGGGATCGTGTTGCGGTGATTTGCGCCAAAACGCCACTTCTGACAAGTGCGCCATGGCAATATCAGAGCCACGCGCCGCCTCTTGGTTTTCAGCCGAACAAATGGTGATGGTGTTTTCACGGCCTGTAATCTTTGAGATATTGCGACTGCCTTCGAAGGGCGTGAGTGTAAATTTCTTTACACCGTCGGGCAGATACTCGGCAGGGTAGTAGGCGAGGATTTTTGTCATCATTGCCTTGATGGTCGAGGCTACGTCCTTGACATGGGCACATATCAGACTGTTCCAGTTTTCGCGCAGAAGAAGTTGTATCCACGCCATATAGACTTGGATAAGTGTGGATGCTCCGCATTGTCGTGCTTTCAGCAGAATGGCACGTATGGGCTGTCCTTTCACGCGCATCGTTTCGAGTTGGGCAAGGATGATGCGTTGCGGACGGTTGAGGATGAGTTTGATATTGTGGTAGCTGATTTTGTCCTTGACGGTAACACAGGTGGCGCACCAAAATTCAAAGTCGTGCTTCATGCGCAGACGGTTGAAGTCATAAAGAGACATTTCCTCGGAATAGTCCGCATCCTTGAGCATCAGTTTCGGTATGCGAACCAAATGCCCTGTCTCCGGCTCTTGAATGTAGCGGCGTTCACCGCAAGAGCCATATCCACGAATCGGGTCGTAGCGGTCTGTCTTGAGTTTCTTGTTCCGTTTTCTGTTTTCATAGACAATGTGTTTTATCATGGATTAAAATTTCCACAAAAGTAGATGTGCCGTTTTCACCCCGATATTGAAAACGAGAAGGTGCGTGGAATTCCAATGCTTAAAATTGAATCTATAAAGTTTGCTTTTTGTCTGTAGGCAGAAACATAAAAAAAGCGTAGCAGGAACGGATTCCTGCCACGCTTGAGATTAATGAGCTTAGTTTGGTTATGCTTTGAATGTCAAGCGGAATGTGCTTCCTTTGCCCAATTCGCTTTCCACTTGGATAGTACCGCCGTGGGCTTCCATAAAGTCGCGGGAAATGGACAAGCCCAATCCGCTACCTTGAATTTTGGTGCCCGGTACACGGAAGTAGTGGTCGAAGATGCTCTTGTGGTAGTGCGGGTCGATGCCTCGCCCGAAGTCGGTCACATACAATTCGATGTGGTCGTCCACCTGACGTGCGCCGATGATGACACGTCCGTGCTCTGAGGAGTAACGGATGGCGTTGCTCAACAAGTTGGTCAATACCCATGCAATCTTTTCGCTATCTACGAACAGTTTGCCTATCTTGCCTTCTTCTGGATATTCCACTTCAATTTGGATGACAAATTTTTCAGCTTGTACACGATTGGCCTTGATGGCGTATTCGATGAGTTCAATCGGTTTGGTAATCTTTGGTTTCAATTGAAGTTTGCCACTTTCTACTTGTGTCATGTTCAACAGTTCACCAGTGATGCTCAACAAGCGTTCGCTGTTTTCCTTGATGCTTTCGGAAAGTTCAGCCTGCTCCGGGTTGAGGTCACCCACACGTTTGTCGTTCAACAGATTCAAGCTCATCAAAATGGCTGAAATCGGTGTCTTCAATTCGTGTGAGATGGTGGAGATGAATGTGTTCTTTGCAGTGTCCAGTTCCTGAAACTCTGTTATATTTTTAAGCATGATGACATAGCCTGCGTGTTCGATGGTCACTCCGTCCTTTGCGGGGCGTGTGATGTCCATATATTTGACTTGGAAGAAACTTTCCTTGTTGTCGGCGTAGATTTTCAATGCTTCTTTCTTGGCATCTGTAGCATTTTCCTGTTTGGTGGTACGTTCTTTAAGACCACGCACCAAACGGCGCATCAAATCGTTGCGCAACGCCACTTCCTGAGCTGATTTTAGAATCACTTCCTCACGGTTGAGGTTCAACACGTTGAGAGCCTCGTTGTTGATGAAAAGTGTTTCCATATTCTGGTTCATTCCGATAATAGGTTCACTCAGACTGTTGATGATGGTTTCCATGTATTTTTTAGCCGCCATCATTTCAGACAATGTGCTTGCATGGTAGTCGGACAAACGCTTTGCCATACGGTTGAAGTTCTTGGTCACTTCGGCAAACTCTGAATTGTTTGTCAAGTCAAGGCGCTTTTCATAGTTATGGTTGGCAATTTCCTGAATGGCGTTTGCCAATTCTATGATAGGTTTGTTGACCGATGAAGGCAGGCGCAACCAAATGCCAATACCTGTCAATATACAACCTGCACCTACGATGGATACCCACAATAGGGCGCGTTGCAATCCCGGACCTGCAGCAGGGCTGTCGGGTTCAGTTGCTGTCAAAATCTGCAAGTTGACTATTGATAAAACTACCAATAGGACAATCATGGCCACCAAGATTCCAATGGCTAATGTCAATTTTGCTTTTATATTCATATCGTAATTCTATTTATGACACAATAATTAAGTCTATATCAAGCTCTGCAAGGGCTTTCATGAATCGTTTGTATTTCATAATGTCGAACCATACATAGGGAATGCGGAATGACGGATGTCCCATGAAGAGGGTTGTGACACGGCGTTCGCGACAGACGTTGATGATTTCTCCCAATACGTCGGATGAAGCCACCTGCAAGACTTCTCCTCCGAGTTCTGTTACCATTTTGAAGTGGTTGAGCAGATAGCGCTGTGCCGACAATTCGATGCGCTCGACACTCTCGGAAGGGGTTTGCACGTAGAGGGTGATGAACGAAGTGTTGTAGCGAGAAGAAAGGCGTGCTGCCTTGCGAATGATGCCACGCGGGGTCTTTTCACTACTGCTGATACATGCCAA
This sequence comes from Muribaculaceae bacterium, assembly GCA_020026215.1. Lineage (GTDB taxonomy): Bacteria > Bacteroidota > Bacteroidia > Bacteroidales > Muribaculaceae > Limisoma. The sequence goes on along the minus strand of JAHHQT010000014.1, from coordinate 8,357 downwards.
TATGCGGTCGCGCTTGATTCCCTTTTCGTAGGGAATGACTTCGTTTTCCACTTTGCGTTCGACGCTTGATGCCACCTCTTTCAAGGCGAGTTCACGAAGCTGCAATATGTTTTCGGTTTTGAAAAAATTATCCAAAGCCAACTGTATCTTTTCCGGTCGGTAGATTTTCCCGGCTTTGAGTCGGTTAATCAGTTCCTCTGCGGTAAGGTCGATGTTGACGACTTCGTCCGCTTCCTGGATTACCTTGTCGGGGATGCGTTCGCCAACGCTGATTCCCGATATATCTTTTACAACGTCTTTAAGACTTTCAATGTGTTGAATATTGACAGCGGAAATAACATTAATTCCCATTTCGAGCAATTCCATGACATCTTCCCAACGCTTGCGGTTCTTGCAACCTTCGATGTTGGTATGCGCCAGTTCGTCGATGACAACGACTTCTGGGTGTTGAAGAATGATGGCTTCGAGGTCCATTTCTTCCAATTCCTTGCCTTTGTAGAAGACTTTCTTTCTTGGAATGACGGGAAGACCTTCCAGCATTGCCTCTGTGTCGGCACGGTTGTGTGTTTCAACGTAGCCAATCTTGACATCGAGTCCGCTTCGGAGCATCTCGTGCGCCTCTTGAAGCATCCTGTAAGTTTTGCCTACACCGGCAATCATACCGATATAAACTTTGAATTTCCCCTGCCTTGATTTTTTAATCAAGTTAAGAAAATACTGTACGTTTTCTTCTTTACTGCTCATTATTGCTCTTTCATAGTTGTGCCCTGTAAAAGTAGGGAAACTTCTACAAGGCAAATATAATATTATTTTAATGTAATACCCAAAACAAAGTGGACATCTTCGCGGTTAGGATTCCAAATCGCTTGAGTGAAAATAGGGATTTCGAAACGCTCTGTGATGTGCAGCACTTTGGTTGCCTTGAGTGATACGTTGGTCATGGCAAACCGATTGTTCAAGTAGTTGGCTTGTGATTCCCAAGGACTGCATCCTACGGCTGCCACCAAGTCAACGCTTTTTACTGCAAACGGATAGGCCGCTTCAATGTAGGTTGAATATGCCTGTTTGGTTTCGCCCTTGTCGTTCACTTTCTTGTCGGCACCCCAAATCATGGTGTTCCAAGACAAACGCAAAGGGAATTTCTTAATCGGTAAGGTGTAGGCGAGACCTGCTTCAACGATGTGATTGGTGGTGTGGTTATCGAAATTGAAGTAGTGGTTCTTGCCGTCCTTATTGTTGTTTTTGATGCCTGATTCACCAGCCCACCATAGGTCAGCCACTGAAATTGTGAAATCTCCGATTGTATAGGCTGCTGTGATGTCAGCTTCTTTATGCCCCTGCCCAGTGAAGTCAACACTTCCCCAAGCAGTGAGAGAAAAAGAGCCTACACCCAAGCCTAATGTGGGTTGAAAAGCTGCTCCACTTTGGTACATACCGCGCCAAATATAGGAACTTACCAAATCGCCTTGCACGGTAAAATCAACACTTGGTTTCTTCTTTTCTGCTACTTTAGTTGTGTCTTGTGCCATAACAGTAGAGCAGCCCATAATAAGCATCAGACTTATATAGATTGTAGATTTAACTCTATTCATAGTCTTATTTTTGCACCTCCTCAAGTGCAATGTTAAGTTTCAATACGTTTACTTTTGCTGTTCCCAAAATGCCCAATAGCGGTTGTTCGACGCATTCATCAACGATGGCGCGAACGTCGTCTTCACTCATGTGACGGGCATCTGCCACACGTTTTACTTGTACGTAGGCTGATTCGGGAGTGATGTGCGGGTCAAGACCTGAAGCACTGGCTGTGACCATTTCAGCAGGAACTTCTTCGCGGCTCAAATAAGGGTGAGCTGCAAGGAATGAATCAACGCGAGTTTCCACTTCGGCAAGGTATTCTTCGTTTGTTGCACCTTTGTTGCTACCGGCAGAACTTGTGCCGTCGTAGCCGTCGCCAGCCATTGAAGGACGTCCCCAGAAGTGAGTTGCATCGGTGAATGTCTGACCAACGTTGGCAGCACCCACAACTTTACCGTCAAGGGTAAGAGTTTCAACGTTGCCGCCTTTGCCAGGTGCGAACACCTGGGCAAAGATCCATAGAACAAGAATGTAGCCTACAGATAGCAACACACAAAAAGCTATTGTAATTCGGAATGATTTTAATAAATTTTTCATAACGATGATTTTTTAAATTAACAGAATAAACCAACTGTCATATCGATTAATTTGATACCTACGAATGGAACGATAAGACCACCGATACCGTAAATCAAAAGGTTACGGCGAAGAAGTGCGCTCGCACCGATAGGTTTGTAGGATACACCCTTTAGAGCCAATGGAATCAACAACGGAATGATGATGGCGTTGAAGATGACCGCAGAAAGGATAGCGCTTTCAGGGCTGTGAAGATTCATCACGTTAAGGGCTGCGAGTTGTGGAACTGTTGTCATAAACAATGCCGGGATGATGGCGAAGTATTTAGCCACGTCGTTGGCAATTGAGAATGTAGTCAAAGTACCACGTGTCATCAATAACTGTTTGCCGATTTCAACGACTTCAATCAATTTTGTAGGGTCGTTGTCCAAGTCAACCATGTTACCTGCTTCCTTGGCAGCTTGTGTACCGCTGTTCATTGCTACACCTACATCGGCTTGTGCCAATGCCGGAGCATCGTTGGTGCCGTCACCCATCATAGCAACCAATTTACCTGATGCCTGTTCTTTCTTGATGTAGTCCATCTTGTCTTCCGGTTTTGCTTCAGCGATGAAGTCATCAACACCTGCTTTTTCAGCGATATATTTTGCAGTCAAAGGGTTGTCACCAGTGACCATTACAGTTTTTACACCCATTTTGCGAAGACGATCGAAACGTTCTTGAATACCTGGTTTGATGATGTCTTGCAATTCAATGACTCCGGCTACACTCTTGTCCACGCTTACTACAAGCGGAGTACCGCCGTTGCTTGTGATGTCTTTGATTTTTTCTTCTGTTTCTTCAGGGAATTGGTTGCCAGCAGCTTCCACCATTTTGCGGATAGCATCATAAGCACCCTTGCGGATTTCAGTGCCGTCAGGAAGGTTGATACCAGAACATTTCGTTTCGGCAGTGAATTTTACCATTTGAGCACCTTCGATGTCCCAGTCGCGAGTGCGAGAACCTCTTTCCTTGCCCAATTCAACGATTGACTTTCCTTCAGGAGTGTTATCGGAGATGGATGAAACTACGCAGGCTTCGATGAATGTTTGTTGGTCAAGACCGTCAATCGGGTGGAAAGCTGTTGCTTTACGGTTACCGATGGTGATTGTACCAGTCTTGTCAAGAAGAAGAGTATCGACGTCACCCGCAGTTTCTACTGCTTTACCAGATTTAGTGATTACGTTGGCACGCAACGCACGGTCCATACCAGCGATACCGATTGCCGACAGCAATCCGCCAATGGTGGTTGGGATAAGACAAACGAAAAGGGAAATAAAAGCAGCGATTGTGATTACGGTATTCGAATAGTCTGCCATAGGCTTTAATGTGATGCAGACAATCAAGAACACGAGAGTGAATACCGCCAACAAAATGGTAAGGGCAATTTCGTTAGGCGTTTTTTGACGACTTGCACCTTCGACTAAGGCAATCATTTTGTCCAAGAAATTTTCGCCGGGTTGGGTAGTTACTTCCACTTCGATTCTGTCGGAAAGTACTTTAGTACCACCAGTGACAGAACTTTTGTCTCCACCTGCCTCGCGGATAACGGGTGCGGATTCTCCGGTAATGGCGCTCTCGTCGAGAGATGCCAAACCTTTGATAATTTCGCCGTCGGCAGGAATGGTATCGCCCGCTTCACATTCGAAAATGTCACCTTTTTTAAGTTGCGAGCTACTGACTGTTTTTACTGTACCATTCACCAAAAGTTTGGCTGGTGTTTCTTCACGCGCTTTACGCAAGCTGTCTGCCTGTGCTTTACCACGTGCTTCAGCAATGGCTTCGGCGAAGTTGGCAAACAACAATGTGATGAATAGCACCAAGAATACAACCAGATTGTAGATAAATGAACCTTGAGTTGAACTGAATGCCGAGTAAATGGTTACAAGAAGCATGAACAGTGTTGAGATTTCCACCGTGAACATGATAGGATTCTTAATCATTATTTTCGGTGAAAGTTTAACAAACGACTGAATCAAACTTTCTTTTATGAGGTCCTTCTGAAATAATGAAGGTGAATTTTGTCTTTTCATAATTGTATTTACGTTTATATCAAATGACTAAAATAGAAAGTTATAGAATGAAATGCTCAGCCAATGTACTCAATGCGTGAGCAGGGAAGAATGCAAGAGCTGCAACGATTACGATAACTGCGAAAGTCATAACACCGAATGTGGCTGTGTCAGTTTTTAATGTACCATTGGTTTCAGGAATGTATTTCTTTTGAGCCATGATACCTGCGATTGCCACTTGACCAATAATCGGAATGAAACGGCTAAGAATCAATACAAAACCGCAAGTCACATTCCAGAACCAAGTGTTGTCGCCAAGACCTTCAAAACCAGAACCGTTGTTGGCTGCACAAGATGAGATTTCGTAAAGCATTTCGCTTAGTCCGTGATAGCCCGGGTTGTTCAACCAACCACCTTCGCTCGCCACAAACTCGGGAGCATGAACGAACAAATAGGCTGCCAATGCTGTGCCGACCAAAATAACGAATGGGTGAAGCAAAGCCACAATCGATGCAATTTTCATTTCTTTTGCTTCCACTTTATGTCCTAAGAACTCTGGGGTTCGGCCTACCATAAGACCGCTGATGAATACGGCGATGATTACAAATGTGAAGTAGTTCATCCAACCGACACCGATACCACCGAACCAAGTATTTGTTTGCATGTTAAGCATGGCAATCATACCTGAAAGAGGCATAATTGAATCGTGCATACCATTGACAGAACCGTTGGAAGTTACTGTGGTGGTTACACTCCATAGTGCAGTTCCTCCTGCATCAAGACGAATTTCCTTTCCTTCCATCGCCCCATGATCCTGTGCGATGTTCATTTCGTCAATTCTTGGGTTACCTCCCAATTCCTGGTATGAGTTGATGCCGATACCCAACAGGTAGGCGAACAACATCACGCAATACATGCTGATACCCAATTTTCTACGTCGTAGGTAGAAACCGAATGCCAAAACCATTGCCATAGGAATGATAAGGATAGACATACATTCTACCATGTTGGAAAGGTAAGTTGGGTTTTCCAATGGGTGAGAAGAGTTGACACCATAGTAACCACCACCATTTGTACCTAATTGCTTGATAGGCACGATGGCAGCTGCTGGACCTTGAGAAATGGCCTGTTCAACACCTTCGACTGTTGTAACTTCCATTTTACCGTCGAAGCCCATTGGAACACCTTGAGTAATCAAAATGAAACCAACTACCAATGAAAGAGGAAGAAGAATACGTGTAACACTTATTACCAAGTAGTGCCAGAAGTTACCAATGGTCTTGGTTGTCTTTCTGCTGAACGCTTTCATCATACCTGCCATAGCTGCCATACCGGTTGCCGCAGTGACGAATTGGAACAACATGATGACGAAAAGTTGAGTGAAGTAAGTTAGGTTAGTTTCACCGCTATAGTGTTGTTCGTTACAGTTAACCATGAAGGAAATACAAGTGTTGAACGCTTGGTGAGCAGTTTGTCCGATATTTCCGTCAGGGTTAAGAGGAAGGTAACCTTGGATAACCAAAAGTACCATACCCCAAACGAACCAAAATAGGTTAAGGATAAGCAATGATTTTAGGAATTGTTTCCAATCCATTTCTTTTTCAGGGTTGATCCCAGATACACGGAAGATAAGTTTTTCAACCGGACGCATAAAGTCGGACCATACCTTCTCTCCCTTATAAACTTTGGCAATATATTTTCCTAACGGGAAGCTCAATATCACCAAGAGGACTACTTGAACAATGATTCCAATTATTTCTGTATTCATATCATCTGTCTTTTTAGAACTTTTCCGGTTTTACAAGTACATAGCACAAGTAACCGAATGAAATTAAACCAACAATAAATAAAGCAGTGTACATATCGTTATATTTTTAAATTTTATCAAACCAGTCAACACATTTAAAAAACAGGTAGAAGCATGCGATGCCACATGCCAAGCATACCAGAAATCCGAGTGTAAATAATTCCATAATTTTGAGTTTTTAATTAATCGTATATTTATCGCTCTCTAAATTTGCAAAGTGAATGCCAATTTGCGTGCCAAAGTTGTAATTTGTTGATTGATAGGTGAATATTTCTATGGCGCTCGAAAACGAAAAAGGGAGACCTTTCCATTTTGAAAAGGTCCCCCTTCTATTTTGGGATAGTATTATGAAAAAATGATACTAAATGACGATTTTGTACTCTTCGATTTTTCGGTAAAGAGTGGTCAAGCCAATTTTCAACAAACGTGAAGCCTCGGTCTTGTTACCTTTGGTGTATTGCAATACCCTAATGATATGGCGGCATTCGATGGTTGCCAAGTCAAGGGCTGAAGAGTCGATGTTGTTGTCCCTATAGGACTGGTTCTGTAAGTCCAAAGGAAGGTCCTGTAGGGTGAGTTGTCCGTCGCAGACGATGGCACTATGCTCAATCACGTTGCGCAGTTCACGCACGTTGCCCCGCCATTCGGCATTTTTCAATGCGCTGATGAATTCGGGAGTCATGCCTTCTACCTTTTTGTTGAGTTTTGAAGAAATTCGGTCAAGGAAGAATTTTGCCAATATCTCGACATCGTTGATGCGTTCGCGCAACGGAGGCAATTGGATTTGGAATATGGACAAGCGGTAATAAAGGTCTTCGCGGAATGTGCCTTTTTCCACTTCGTTTTTCAGATTGCGGTTGGTGGCGGAAATGACACGCACGTCAACGTGTGACGGTTTGGTTTCGCCTATCTTTATATATTCGCCGGATTCGAGCACACGCAAAAGTTTTGCCTGTAACTCAAATGCCATTTCTCCTATTTCGTCGAGGAAGATGGTTCCGCCGTTTGCCACTTCAAACAAACCGCGTTTGTCCTTGTTGGCACCTGTAAATGAGCCTGCCTTGTAGCCGAACAATTCACTTTCGAGAAGTTCTTTGCTGAAGGTTGCACAGTTGATGGGCACAAATTCGCCTTTGCTGCGCAGGCTGCCTTTATGAATGGCTTGGGCAAACACTTCCTTGCCTGTGCCTGTTTCTCCTGTAAGCAAAACGGTCACGTCGGTTGATGCCACTTTCTTTGCCAGATTGATGGCTCGTTTTAGGCATGTGGATTCACCCAATATGGAATCGAACGATGAAAGGGTGTTGGGGTTGGCATTCGCCATGTTGCGTTTGGCCTGTGCCATGGCAGAACTGACCAAAGGAATGATTTTGTTGTTGTCGTCACCTTTAGTAATATAGTCGAATGCTCCGTTTTTGATGGATTGCACACCATCGGCAATACTTCCACGTGCAGTAAGAAGTATGACTTCGCTTTCGGGCAAAATTTCCTTGATGTCGGTCACTAAATCAACACCGTTTCCGTCGGGTAGGAAAACATCGCAAAGAATAACTTGAGGCTTATTGGACTTGCAGCGTTTTAAACCAGATGCACAATCTTCGGCCTGGAAGATTTCGTATCCTTCCAATTCCATAATTCTTGCGAGAAGTTTGCGTACTGTAGGTTCGTCGTCAATGATTAATAGAGAATCCATAAATGCGGCATTATTTGTAAATACAAAATAAGGAAAATTTTTTGTCAAAAACAAATTGGCTCAAAATGAAAGGTTTATATCTCACTTTTGGGAGGCATTTGGTTACTTTTCGCGTGAAAAACGGCTTGAAATACTCAAAAAGTGCAATTTTAGTGCAAAAAAATACCAAAAACCACCAAAAGTAGGTATTGCATGAAGTAGGGGGGCATAGTACTTTTGTAATGTTGTTAGACAAGATTAGCAGAGTCGCTAATAAAAGACTTAATTATAAAAACTTTATTTAAGGAAGAAGACTAAGTTGTGAGAGATTCTTTTTGGAATCTGAGAAAATATATAAAGAGTGATTTTTTTTATACATGAGTAAAATTTATTTTTCATTGGTCAAGTCAGGAAAGAGAGTCTGAGAAAGATTCTCTTTCCTTTTTTTATAATACAAATATAAAGAAAAACTGCTTGGGGTACGTCTTTGGGCGATGCTCCATTTCCCATTTTTAGGGGTAAGAGTTAGATCGTGATTTTTTTCAAGCGGAAACGTCGATGAAATTTGGTTCATTATCTTGTATTTCCGTTATTTTCGTGTATATTTGCAGCAATAAACAATGAATTGAAAATTTAATGTTTTTAATATGAAAAAAGTAGTTTTATCATTTGTAGC
>JAHHQT010000129.1 GCA_020026215.1 Muribaculaceae bacterium | reverse complement strand
CTGAAATGGTTACTTGTTGAGTGACTGTTTTGCCTTTTTCTGTTGAGAAGTTAAGCACGTTTGCTGATACATTTACAGCAGGTGTGGCTTCTTCACCCTCGTCCGAATATTGTTTAACTGTACCAGTCTTGAAATATGCCAAGCCTTGTGCCTGTGCCATTACCCAAACTTCGAAACCTTCATCGCCATTTGAATTTACAACAATAGAGGTTGCACAGTTGATATTACGTGTAGTTCCCAAACCAGCAGCAGGGTATCTTTCTCCTATTTGATTGGCAGCAGCCCAACCGTTCATGCAATCAAACATGGTAAATGCACATTTTTTCAATGTACCTGTAGGGTCCATGCTGTTGTCTTCATAGTTGGTTGTAAATCCGTAAGTCATGCCACCGAAAGACAAAGACTTGAAGTCGTTACCTTCTGTGTTGCGTTCGCAAACATCAGAACTTAGAGTTGTGATGATATTTCCGTTAGCATCGAACAAAGTCGGGTATTGAGCACGACCATCAGCCCAAAACTTGCCATCAGCATTTGGTTGGATTCTAGGAGAAACACCAAAATTCATTGCTTTTCCGGCTTCATCTTTCAATGTCAATGTTTGAGGGTGTGTGCTGCACACACCATTTGTAATCTTGTATTTAACAACTAATGTACCTCCATCTTTCACTGTACCACCAAAGTAAAGTGTACCATTGTTCAAATCACCCATTAGACCAATGCAGTCACCAATACGGGTAACATTAGTTCCCCAGTCGGATGTTGATAATAATACACGAGGAGTTGTTGAGACTTTGTCATTATCCCAAACATAGACTTTCAAAGGTCCGTTTGTGTTTGAAGTAATGTTGCAGGCCACGATTTTTCCATTTGAATATTTACAGTCTGCAATAGGAATTGCTCCTCCTGCTACGCCTGTATTATTCAATTCGCGTTTTAATGCACCAGTGCGGGCATCTAAAACTAAAATGCGAGAATTTTGGAATGTTACATATAGTTTGCCATATCCGAAAGTCATGTTACGGATTGCGCCAAATTGGTCGCTCTTCAACCATGTAGCTCCATTTGTATTGATACCATTGATTTCACTAAAGTTCCAACCCTGTTCCAATTTTACAGCTTTGCCTACACCAGAACCGGAAACTGCGACTTCAGCAGAAACGCTTCCACTTGTCAATTTGATAGTACCATTATAGTTTTGGATAGCTTTTGGAAAGAAGGTAATTGTTAGATTTCCACCTGTCTTTGGTAATGATGCAGGACTGACTGTAAATGCTGAATTGCTACTTGAAACAGCAATATTACCTGTCAAGTTCTTGGCATTCACTTGTATTGAAACTGATTTAGACTGATTCTTTTCAACACCGCTGAAGTGGATGGTGCTTTGAGAAGGAATAATTGTTGTCACGCTTGCTTTGTTGTGGCGGCAGATACATCCCCAATAGAAGGTTTTGATATTTTTCCAACCATTGTTGAAGCCTGGCCAGTCGTAAGTTGCATAACGTCCGTCCCAGTCACGACCATTTACATAGTTATAATAGTCATTATAGTCTCCATAAGGGTCGTGGCAGATGAAAGAACCACGTTTATAGTACACTTTCATGTCAGTGTGTACTTCGGCATCTGCTCTAAAACCAAGAACCAAGTGTCCCTGGCTTGCATTCTGCAAGCAAATACTATAAGGATAGCCATTCTTTACTTCATTGACAAATGTTGACCAACCGCTTCTGAATTCTGCAAAGTCAACACCATTGTGTTGGTAGAATCTTGCCATTCTGCTTGATGGAGAACCACCATTCCACATATAGCCGTGAGCACCGCCAACATTGCTACAACCATTTACATTATTCTTACGTAATTTAAAGGTGTAGCCTGTTTGTGGAGAAGTATAGTCACGACCTACATACCATGAATAATAAACGGCATTGCCTGTATAACGGGAAGTGACAGTTTTATCTTTTGGTAGCAATCCGTAATAACCCAACAACATACAAGAAGTTGAAGGTGCACAAGCCCAATGTCCCCAACTTGTACATCCGTTGTAGGAAGTTGGAGTATCGAAAATCTGGTTAATGTAAGGAATATCGTTAATGCCGATATTTCCAGCAATGCCTTTGCGTTTTTGAGCCTGTTTAGGATTTGCTTTCAATATTTCTTTAAAGGATTTGAAGTCATATCCAAATTCATCTTGTACAGGAATTCTCAATAATGTTTCTTCCGGTTTGTTGGAGAAACGAAGACGACCATTTGAGGCTACATTCAAAGACTTGATTCGCAATCCTTTCTTTTTCCCATCGCAATAAGGGATCAACAGACGTTTATCGGAAAGAACAATCGCATCTTGTGGAATATTGTTCATATCTTCGACCAACACTGTTTTGTTTGATCCGTCAAACTGTACACTTTCAATGGATACATTTTGTATTTCAAATTCAGCATCACGAGTATAGCGGGTATAAACAAGATTGTTTGTCCCTTTAATCCATGATGCCTTGCAGCCTTCACCAATATTGTGGATTTCTTTGGTTGCAAAGTCAAATACATTGATATTTCCGTCCAATCTATCGAAAGCAAGTTTGCTACCATCATGTGACCATTTAGGATTAAACATGTTGTTAGCAGACAATTGGGTAGAGACGCTATTTAACAAATTGATGACGAACATTTCACCGTCAGCGTTGGTATAAGCAACCTTAGATGCATCAGGAGAAATTTCAGTTAAATTGGTATAAAAACCAAGATTATATTTTTTAGAAGAATTTCCTTTGCGAATGACCAACTCATTTCCCATGGTATAGGCCATTGTTCCGTCGTTACTAAATGATACTTGACCACATTGGAATGTGTAAGGTTCGAGAAGAGTGACTTTCCCACTTCTTACATCAAGGATAGCCGGAGCTTGTTGCCCTCTTTCATTAATGCTTTTAAAACCAACTAAATCATTTGTCTTGTTTACTTTAGCGTACAGACCGCATCCGCGGGAACGTACTAATGTTTCCAGTTTGTTGTTTTGCACTAAATAGAGTTCTGAATAATTGTTGTTTGAAACGACAACACCACTTTTAGTTTCTAATGGTTGGGCTAAATACCCGTAAGCTTCTAATTCTGTCCATCTATTTTGTGCTAAAGTTACGAAGGCCAAACAGACGAACAATAAAAATGTAGAAATTTTGTTCATGTAATAGATTTATTAAGTTAATAAATGTTTTTTAAATATACTTTTATAATATTTCAAAAATAGTTAATAACTTTTGTTAGTGCAAATAAATATTTAATAAATGTAAAAAAATAGTCAAAAAACAAGAAGAAGATATTTCTTATACTTCTGATATATATATTGTTGAATCATTTTTATCGATTTCTATTATTAAATTTGTTTAATTTTATTTAGTAAATAATAAGTTAGTTAGCTTAAGAAAGTAGGTTCCACTTTTTTTGAAAGGTAAAATAATCTATCTGTAATTAGAATTTTAAGGTAATATATAACCATACAAAAACACACAACGAAAAAAGCTGTGTGTTTCTTTATGATTAGTGATTCTCAAGCCAAACGAAGATGGCTTGGAAAATCGATTAGTAGTTCTTTGGAAGTAGTTGGAAGTATGATTGTGGGTGAGCACAAACCGGACATACTTTTGGAGCTTCTTTACCAAAGTGGATATGACCGCAGTTGATGCATTGCCAGAAGCAGTCACCGTCGCGAGAGAATACTACTTTGTCTTCAATGTTGTTAAGAAGTTTGCGGTAGCGTTCTTCGTGTTCTTTTTCGATAGCACCAACGCCTTCAAACATATTTGCAATACGT
>JAHHQT010000128.1 GCA_020026215.1 Muribaculaceae bacterium | reverse complement strand
AAAGAATGGAGACTTGTTTATCTCAATTCACGTCAATTCTGTTGATAAACGTTCAAAAAGAAGAAACGTGGTTCATGGAGCTGCAACTTATACTTTAGGTTTGCACCGCTCGGATGAAAACCTGGATGTGGCAATTCGTGAAAATGCGGTTATAGAGTTAGAGGATGACTATACGGCAAAATACCAAGGCTTTGATCCGAATTCGACAGAATCCTATATTATTTTTGAATTGAGTCAGAATAAGCATATGGAGCAGAGTGTGAATTTTGCATCTCATGTTCAAGAGCATTTTGCAAAGGTCGGACGCAAAAATAATGGAGTTCGTCAAGCTGGTTTTTGGGTATTGGCAAAAACAAGTATGCCGGCAGTTTTGATTGAATTGGACTTTATTTGTAATCCAACTCAGGAAAAATACTTGATGTCAAAGACTGGTGTTAATCAATTGGGAGATGCCATTTTTGATGCTTTTGTCGAATATAAGGAAGCTAATGATTATTATTATGAATCATTGGAAGGTAAACATGCTGACAGTAAGAAACATTCTAAACTTGATCCTAAGATCAAAGTCGAAAAGAAAGAGTCTTCTGAAAAGACAGCTAAGGCTGACGAAATTGTTTACAAAATACAGATACTTACCAGTGGTAAGAAACTATCATTGCGTAGCAATTTGTTTAGAAAATTAGACAGAGATAAAATAGAAAATTACTATGATAAAGGTCTTTATAAATATACTTATATGAGTACTACAGATAAAGACAAAGCTTCTAGAGAATTGAAATCAGTTAGAAAATTGTATCCAGAGGCGTTTATTGTAGAATTTAAAAACGGAAAACGAATAAAATAAGAATAATGAAAAAATTATTTACGAGAGAAATCTTAATTGGTTTAATCCTTGTCATTAGTTTGTCAATCCTTTTTATTGGTATTGATTTCTTGAAGGGTATTAATGTATTCAAATCTTCAAGTCTGTATTATGTGTCATTTGACAATGTTACAGGTCTGACTATCGCATCTCCTGTTACTATCAATGGTGTGAAAATTGGACAGGTTACTGATATTGAATATGACCATGAGAATTTAGGTAATGTACTTGTGGAAATTAATCTTCATAGTGATGTGAAAATCCCGCGTGATAGTGAATTGTTGTTGTCAACAAGTATTTTGGGTACAGCAGAATTGGCTGTGAAAGTGGCAAACAATACTGAATTTTATAACGAAGGTGATAGAATAAAGGGAAGTAAAGCAGAAGATATGATGGCTAATATTTCTACTGAAGTGTTACCGGAGGTTATTAAAATTCTCCCTCATCTAAATAACATTATAGCAAATGTGGATTCTTTAGTGGCTAATCCTGCTTTGCAAAATACTATTAAACGTTTGGACGGCATTTCAAAGAATATTGAAGTGACAACAGAAAAACTAGCCAAAGTTTCTGGCAAAATCGAACCTATTGTAAATAATGCTGACAATATCACTACTGACTTAACTGCTATTTCTTCTGACTTGAAAACTTTGAGTGCTCAACTTAAGGAAATTCCAATTAAAGAAACAATGGATAATGTGAAAACTACTTCTGAAAATTTGGCAGTTATCACTACTAAAATTTCAGGGAAGGATTCATCTCTTGGAATGTTGTTGAATGATAAAGGACTTTACAACCATTTGGATTCAACATTGATTAGCCTTGATTCTATCTTGATTGACTTGAAGGCTCACCCTAAGAAATACGTTAACTTTAAATTATTCTAAGAAATAAATTAATTTTAATTATTATTGCAGCAATCCTTATTTGGATTTATTCCAAATAAGGATTGCTGCGCTTTTTTATTCTTTGTTGACCGAAAGGCTTAATGTATCGGTACTTATATATTGTGGGCAATATATGAGGACAACGGCTGAAAATAAAGTATCTTGTTGATAATTGGAGCGTTATGTTAAATTAGGGGTAAGTCTCTTTAATAAGCTTTAAAATGTTGATAATACGATGATTGTACTGAATTCCAATTTGTCAAATAAAATTAAGGTTGTTTTATTGGAAAAATTTGGCAAAATTTGCATCGTAAATTAAAGGAAGAAATGAACGAGGAAAAAACTATGTTGTGGAAAAGATTCCTTTCTTATGTGAAAGATAATCTTTCTTCAAAAGATCATTATGACACGTGGTTTGCTCCATTGGAGATGGAGAAGTACGAGAATAATGACCTTACGATCCGTGTTCCGTCCAGTTTCTATAAGGAGAAATTGGAAGGACAATTCTATAAGCCAATGGCTTCTGCATTGAGAAGAGCTTATGGTGATAAAATCAGATTGTTTTATTCGTATCAAGTTGTAGGAGGAGATGTCGATACTACTGTAAGAGAGCCTAAAACAGTTCTTAAAACGGTATCTAATGACATTACAAACCCTTTTACTGATCCTGAATACGAAGAATTAGACTCACAACTTAATAGTACTCTTACGTTCGATAACTATTACGAAAGTAGTAGTAATAAATTAGCTTGTACCATTGCAACAGCGATTGCGACAAATCCTAAATGCCAGACGTTTAATCCTATGTTTATTTTTGGCGCAACTGGTGTTGGAAAAACGCACTTGATTCAGGCAATTGGGAATAAGATGAAAGAAAAGAATCCACAAAGCCGTGTCTTATATCTTAGTGCCCGCACATTTGAATCACAATATACAGTTGCCGTTAAAAATAATAATGTCAATAATTTCATCAATTTCTACAGAAGTATTGATATGCTGATTATTGATGACGTTCAAGAATTTGCCGGTAAACGTGGTACTCAAAATACTTTCTTCCATATCTTCAATTATTTACACAATAAACAAAAACACTTGATTCTTTCTTGTGATTGTCCACCTTCTGAATTGGACGGAATGGAGCCTCGTTTGCTTTCTCGTTTTAAATGGGGTATGACTGTTCAATTGGAGAAACCTGATTATGAGTTGAGAAAGACTGTGTTTATGCGTAAGGCAGAAGAGGCTAGTGTGACTATTCCAATGGATATTATTGAATACGTTGCTAAAAACGTGAAGGATAATGTTCGTGAATTGGAAGGTGTATTTGTTTCTCTTTTGGCATATTCAACTACATTGAATGTTCCGATGACTATTGATTTGGCTCGTCAGGTCTTGTCCAATTCAATTAAGATTTCAAAAAAACGCATTACTTTTGATACAATCGTAGAGACAGTATGTTCTCAATTCTCAATAGACAAAGATATGCTATACAGTAAGTCTAGAAAACGAGAGGTTGCCGATTCTCGACAATTGGTGATGTCGTTGGCTAAGAAATATACTGACATGTCGTATACTAATATTGGTTTGAAATTAAACCGTAATCATGCAACCGTTTTGCACGCTTGTAAAATCATTGATGAAAGGTTGTCATTTGATCGTGAATTCGGAGCTTTGGTTTCCAAAGTGGAAAATGCTTTAAGACAATAATAATTCAATTGATATTATTAGGTAACGGACTCTTTGAAAAAAGAGTCCGTTATTTTTTATTAAAGCGCTTATATTATGAATAAAAAGAGGTATTTTTGTAGGGAAAACTCTTTAAAGTATAAAGAATGGATAATAATGCATTAAATGATAAATTAGCACAGTTGTTAGATAGAACTCCAGAGGATATTTCCAATTTGCTGGCGGGCTTTGTTTCTCTGATGAAAACAAAGTGCGCAGATTTGCAGGATGTGGCTATTCCTGGCTTTGGTACATTTGTAGTGGAAAAACAAATGGAACATGTTGAAGTGGATGCTGACACTAATAAACGTACATTAATGCCTCCAAAGGTCGAATTGAGTTTTGAACCGAGTGTTGTCCTTAAATCCGTAATCGTAGATAAAGAGAAGTAACATGGGGAAGAGAATTATAATACTTGATGAGATTGTAAAGGAT
>JAHHQT010000127.1 GCA_020026215.1 Muribaculaceae bacterium | reverse complement strand
TTTGCTGATGGCATCGTTCAGCTGTTTGCGTTGGTCCTGACGGATTGTCTCTTTTTCTGCACGCTCTTTTTTCTTCTCTTCCTTAGATTTTTTCTTAGGACGAGTTTGTTGGTTCAATTCATCCAAATTGATTTTACCAACAATCTTAGGAGCAGCGATTGTTTCTACAACTGTCTTGATTTCGTTGTTTTCAATCTTCACTTCGTTTACTTTGTTTGGTTGTTTCTCTTGCATTGGCTTCTTTTCAGGTTGCTTTTCGTGTTTTGGAGCAACCGGTTTCGGTGCCTCAACCTTAGGTGCTTCCTGTACAGGTGCTTCTTTCGGTTTAGCCACTTCCTCTTTCTCCTTTTCAGGTTTTGGAGTTGCTTTCGGTTTGTTTAACTCATCCAAATTAATCTTACCAACCACTTTAGGCTTTGCAATTTCGGCAACTGTCTTCACTTCTTCTTTAGGAGCTTCAACAGGTTTTGCTTTTTCTTTATGTCTTTTGGTAGAATAACGTTCCGATTTAAGTTTCAAATCTTTATCGGTCTTGAATTCCTTGACAAGCATATCGTATTGCTCGTCGGTAATGCGGGCGTTGAGACTATCCTCAACTTCTTGATTCTTTTTTTGCAAAAATTCAACCAATGTCGGAACTCCTACATTAAGATCTTTTGCTGCTTTACTTATCTTTATTGCCATATTTCGTTTAAAGTAGTTAAAAAAAGATTAATACACACGTGTCTCACCCGAAGACAGCGCATCTAACCGATGCGACTGTTGTTGAATTTTTTAATCTTCAAATTCGGCTTTCAATACGCCAAGTACATAATCGACAGTTGATTCTTCCAAATCGGCTTTGTCAATTACTTGTTCACGTGGCATATTCAAGACGCTCTTGGCTGTCATACAACCGATACCTTTCAATGCATCGATTACCCAACCGTCGATTTCATCGCTGAACTCATCAAGATAGATATCGTCGCTATCGTCAGTGTAACGATAAACGTCGATTTTGTAACCAGTCAACATAGTTGCCAACTTGATGTTCAAACCGCCTTTACCAATTGCCAATGAAACTTCTTCAGGACGCAACATGACTTCTGCGTATTTTTCTTCTTCGTTGATACGAACTGAAGAAATCTTGGCAGGACTCAATGCTCTACGTATGAATAAATCTGTATTGCTTGTATAATTGATTACATCAATGTTTTCATTGCGTAATTCTCTTACGATACCGTGGATACGTGATCCCTTGACACCGACACATGCTCCAACAGGGTCGATACGGTCATCGTATGATTCAACAGCTATCTTAGCGCGTTCACCTGGGATACGGGCGATAGCCTTCAACAAAATCAAACCATCGTGAATTTCAGGAACTTCCAATTCGAACAAACGGCGTAAGAATTCAGGACTTGTTCTTGACAAGATGATTTTAGGATTGTTGTTAGTATTTTGTACTTCTTTGATAACCGCACGAACAGTTTCGCCCTTGCGGAAACGGTCAGAAGGAATTTGTTCTTCTTTCGGCAAAATCAAATCGTGATGGTCTTCATCTACAATAAGCACTTCGCGTTTCCAGATTTGGTAAACCTCGCCTGTAACTAATTCGCCTTCCATGTTCTTGAAAGTGTTGTAGATAGCATCTTTTTGCAAGTCAAGAATTTTAGACGCCAAAGTTTGTCGCAAAGTCAAAATGGCACGACGTCCAAATTCGGCAAAAACGATTTCTTTTGTTACATCTTCACCTATCGCGCATTCTGCATCGATGGCACGTGCATCAGTCAAACCGATTTGCATACTCGGATTTTCCACTTCTCCATCTGCAACCACTTCAAGGTTTTGATAGATTTCGCAGTCGCCCTTGTCCGGATTCATGATTACTGTAAAGTTTTCATCCGAACCAAACATTTTAGCCAATACATTGCGGAATGATTCCTCAAGTACGCTAATCATAGTGGTTTTGTCAATGTTCTTTAGCTCCTTAAATTCTGAGAAGCTGTCAACCATGCTAATAGGTTCCTCTTTCTTTGCCATTGTTCTTAAAACTCTATTATGTATTTTGTATATTTTATTTCTTCGTATTTGAATGTAATTTCTTCTTCAATCATTACAGGACGCTTGGCACCTTCAGGTTTCACCTTCTTGCTGATGGCAATCACAAAACCTTCTTCGTCTGCACTGCGTAGTTCACCTTTCATCTTCTTTCCGTCTGCAGTCAACACCTCTACATTTTCACCAATGTATTTGCGGTATTGACGAGGCATTACCAATGGTGAAGTCAGACCAGCTGAGCCGATTTCAAGTTCATAGTCTTCTTTGTCTCTGTCGAACTCTCCTTCTACAGCGCGTGTCAATTTTACACATTCATCAATGTCAACCGATGAATCGCTGTCTATCTCGACAACAATCTTATTGTCTTTTCCAATCGTCAAATTGACCAAAAACATATCAGTCTCTGCCAATTGTCCGACGATAAAATCTTGCAAGGCCTGCTTGTCCATCTTTGTTATTTTTACCTCGTTACGTTTAAGATTACTAATCTTTTAAATAAAACAATGGAGAGAACTACCGCCCCCTCCATTTTCCATTCCGTTGCAAATATACCTATATATCCGTAAATACACAAGTAATTATAGGTATATCACTTTTTATCGTGTATTTTATTATTTTTATTTAACACTTAAAACCAAATGATAAACATTTTTAAACATTTTTTATCATTTCAACAAAGTCCGAATTAGCGGATTTTAATCTCGCAATTTTCGAGACTTTCCACCATGGCAAGGCTCTGTATGTTCAAGCCCATTTTGCGCAGTTCGTCGCCTCCGCCTTGGAAACTTTTTTCAATGATAAAGCCCATGCCTTCTACGGTTGCGCCCGACTGTTTCGCCAAATCCAGCATACCCATAGCGGCATTTCCGTATGCCAAAAAGTCGTCGATAAATACCACATGATCGTCAGCAGTCAGGAAATT
Source organism: Muribaculaceae bacterium (assembly GCA_020026215.1). GTDB lineage: Bacteria > Bacteroidota > Bacteroidia > Bacteroidales > Muribaculaceae > Limisoma. Next base: position 955 of record JAHHQT010000127.1, on the reverse strand, counting down.
CTTGCTGATACAAACGGTATAGTCACGGTCTTTCGTGAAAGAATGCACCACGGAAACAAGCATGTTTTCCATCGTTTTCGGAGATTTCTTCTTGATGAAAACCACAGGAAGCTGTGTGATGTATCCCAGCATGATAGCCGGGGCAATACCACTTGCCTCTATAGTCACGATTTTATTGTAATTCAACCCCTCGAAACGACGCTTGAACTCCTCCGCCACCTGATACATCAAGTTAGGATCAAGCTGGTGATTCAAGAAACTATCCACTTTCAATATTCCGCCCGGAAGCGAACGTCCGTCTTGCAAAATACGCTTTTTCAGCAACTCCATAGCTATTAAAATTTAATTTATTTTGCGAAGTTAAATGTTTTTCCTGAAAACAGAACTGATGAAACGTATTTTTATGTCTAAATTTTATTGTATTTGAAAATTTATCAGTACCTTTACAATTACTTAAGATTCCAAGAACAAAAAACCTAAGATGTAAAAACACCATTGGGGAAAATGAAAACCAAAATTGACTATAGAACCTTATAATAAACTTAATTTTTAATAGTATGAAAAAGTCCTTACTAAATTTGATGCTTAGCGGACTTACCATTCTTGGCACCGGTGCTTTGGCACTTACCACTCCGGTTACTGTGAATGCGCAAGAAGTCGCAACAGCTCTACAATTAGAGGCTAGAAATGCGTATGCTTACGATGTTACCGTAGCACAAGACGCAGAGAAAGCAACTGTTAGCTATCGTTTGAGCTCTCCAGCCAGCGAAGTTAAAATCCAAATGTTTGTCAACGGTGAAATGGTAAAAGAAGTACCTGGTACTACTCTTGCTGAATACACTGACGAAACAAAAACAGCTCTTAACAACTTGAACACTGTAGAAATTGCTAAAGCAGATTTTCCACAAGGTAAGATGATTTCATTCAAAGTTGCTGTAACAAGTGAAGCTTTGAC
>JAHHQT010000126.1 GCA_020026215.1 Muribaculaceae bacterium | reverse complement strand
TTCTAAGGCTGAAAGATTCCATATCAAAGATTTACGAGAAGTAAATGCCGATATTATTCACGTGGGCAGTTTGCTTGCCGACGATTTTTCATTGGAATTGTGCAAATTCCTGTCACGCCGTTCCATCCTTTCTGTGGATGCACAAGGCTATCTGAGAGATGTTGAAGGCGAAAACATTGTTTCTATTGATTGGAAAGACAAGGCAGAATACTTGAAATATATTGCAATTTTAAAAGTCAACGAATTCGAAATTCTTTCATTGACAGGCTATAGCGACCCTTCAAAGGCTGCTTTACAATTGTCTGAAATGGGAGTTAAAGAATCTGTGATTACTTTGGGCAGCTACGGCTCAATCATCTACGACCGCAAGCACATCTACGAAGTCCCGGCTTTCCCAACCGACAACATCGTGGACGCAACAGGCTGTGGTGACACTTTCTCTACAGGCTACCTTTACCAACGTGCCTTGGGTGCTGAAATCGGTGATGCAGCCCTATTCGCAGCAGCGATATCAACCATTAAGCTTCAACATTCAGGTCCGTTCAACGGAACAATCGAAGACATTCAAAAACTAATTCAACAATCGAATCTAAAAGTCAAAAAATATTCGTTGTAATTTAATATCAAATTAGTTATCTCTTAAATTCAGATAAAAAGAAAAGTGGCATTGAATCAAGTTCATTGCCACTTTTCTTTGCTATAACAAAAAATTGCTATTTTACTTTTTCTGCAAGTTCTGCACCAGCTTTGAATTTAACAACTTTTTTAGCTGGAATTGTAATTTTAGCACCTGTAGATGGATTAACACCCATTCTTTCGCCTTTTTCTACAACTGAAAATGTTCCGAAACCAATAAGAGCTACTTTATCATTGTTAACCATAGCTTCTGCAATAGCTTCAAGTGTAGCGTCTAATGCACTTTTAGCCTCAACTTTTGTTAGATTTGCTTTTTCAGCGATTGCGCTGACCAATTCTGCTTTGTTCATGATTCAAATATTATTTAGGATTATCGTATTTTTGACAAATGTATATTTTTTCAATTAATTACACAACAAAATATGATGAAAATTTTAAAAAAGTTTTTTTATCATAATTTTCAATAAGATAAATAGTTTGCATGAATTGCATATATTCATAATTATGCTTAAATACAGCATACAATACTCATTTTTATAGTTTTTCAGACGACTAAATACATTTTAAGAAGTCTTATTTTTCGGTCTATCCTTTTTTTTCTAAATTTGCAACTTATAAATAAAATCGAAATATGAACAATAATTTTCTTAACAATATACCCAAAGTCACTCGACACTTAATCATTATCAATCTTATCGTATGGGTGGCTTCTCTGTTTGCAGTGCATGTAATGTCATTTGATTTAAGCAGATTCTTGGGTCTTCACTTCGTTACTTCCCCTGATTTCAACCCTGCACAAATCATCACCTATATGTTCATGCACGACACTTCGGGAATCAGTCACATTTTCTTTAATATGTTCTCATTATTCATGTTCGGCAGACTGTTGGAACAAGTCATGGGACAAAGAAAATTTCTGTTCTATTATATGTCAACTGGTATTGGTGCGGCATTGGTGCAATTAGCTGTAATCTATTTCCAGATTTCCGATGTTCAAAGCCTTATGAATGCGGAACAAATCTCTATCGTTTATGAGCAAGGTTGTGATGTACTTAACGCAGGTATGAACTACACCGACCCTCAAATGGCTATTCTAAACGCCACATTGAACGGTGTGACAGTCGGTGCATCAGGTGCAATCTTCGGTATATTGTTGGCATTCGGCATGATATTCCCGAATCTTCCTCTATATCTGTTCTTCATTCCTGTACCAATCAAAGCCAAATACATGGTCATTGGCTATGGATTGATTGAATTGCTATTCGGTGTCAGTGGTGCTGTTTCAGGAGTAGCTCATTTCGCCCACTTGGGAGGTATGATCTTCGGTTTGTTTATGATTCTATATTGGAGAAAAAAAGGCGCTATAGGTGGCAGATACTATTAAGAAAATAAAGCAATATCTGTATAGTAAGTCAGTAGTTACACTGTTCATTATTATAAATATAGCTGTTTTTATAGCAGCGCACCTTCTTGCGCTCATTTCGGGTCTGACTGGAAACGGATTCTTTTCCAGCCATTTGATAGAATTGCCAAGTTCCTTCTATCAGCTGTTGCTCCATCCGTGGGCCATCATTACCTATATGTTTACCCACTACGACTTACTGCACATTCTGTTCAACATGATGTGGATGTACTGCTTTGGCATCGTATTTTTGGACTTCTATTCTGAGAAAAAATTCGTCAAATTATATATTTTTGGAGGCATTGCAGGAGCTGTGATGTATCTATTGGCAAATGTCATGTTTGACTATCGTTCAAGCGGACTGATTGGAGCATCTGCCGCCATACTGGCTTTGGCAACTACCACCATCATGCGTGCGCCCAACTATCATATCAACCTGTTTCTTATAGGACAAGTTAAAATCAAATGGATTGCCCTGATATTCATTGCATTCGCACTTTTAACAACCGACACAGGCAATATGTTCGGACATTTCGCACATTTAGGAGGGATACTGGCAGGGATAGCCTATTTCTTCATAGAAAGGCGCAACAGAACTCAACGAAAATTCAAGATAATTGTTTCTAATAAAAGCAGTCATCAATCCGTTGAAGAACAGTTGGATGAATTGCTGATAAAGGTAAAACAATCGGGATATGAATCTCTATCTAAATCTGAGAAAAAAAAATTGAACGAATTGAGCAAGAGACTATAAATGATGAAAAAGAAGACAGGTAAATTCCATAACTTTATAATCAAGACATTTTTGGTTATAAACATATTGCTGACCATAGTTTATCTATGCGCGGCCTTTGGTGGTTATGGCAAGCCAGAACACCTCAGCTATCTTCCGCTGTTCGTATTGTCCTATCCCATTGCAGTAATCCTAAATCTTCTGTTTGGTATATTCTGGCTGTTTGTCAAGAAGAAATATTCCCTAATCTCATTCATTTCGCTTGCAGTGACTTTGCCACAATTTCTGACTTTCTCCCCCTTTAACTTCAATAGATTCGACAAGGAGAAAAACAGTACAGGCAGTTATACGCTGATGAGCTACAACGTGTATGATTTACGCAAATACAGCAAAGCCGATGGAAACTACGGAATCGAAGAAATCATCAAATATGATCCTGATTTTGTCTGTATGCAAGAGATTGGAAATGCTGAAGACATAAAAACCGTGTGCGGCATTTCTGACAGACAGGCTAAACTACTCCAAAAGCGTTACCCATATCGCGGCGGATTATATTTGGGATTTTATTCAAAGCACCCGACTCAGTTCATTGAAAGTTTCATGGATGACAAATATTTCTGTTACGAGATTTATCAGACCAAAATACATAAGCATGACACATATATCATCAATATGCACTTGGAATCCATTGGTCTGACTGACTCTGACAAGGAACTTTATTTGGAACTGACCGACATCAAGGATAAGAAAAAGACCATACGCGGTGTGCGCTCTCAATTAATGCTCAAGTTAAAGCATGCCTTCGTCAACCGCCAAGGCCAATCACACCTCATCAAGAATGCCATTGACAGTTTGGCAAAAGTGAACCCTAAGGCTGAAATTATCGCTTGCGGTGATTTCAACGACACTCCTTATTCCTATTCCTACCGAACAATAAAAGGCGATTTCTTCGACGCATATTCAGAAGCCGGAATCGGTCCTGTCTATACTTATAATGCCGATCGTTTCTTCTTCAGAATTGACCACATTTTTTACAATGGGAAGAACCTGAAAGCCGTTTCCACACGACGAGGAAAGGACAAAGCCTCCGACCACTACCCTCTGGTTACCGTATTTAAGGAAAGAAATTATTAATATTTTATCTATGAAAAAAACAGTTCTAATTATTGCAGCACTTTGCGTAATCGGCATCGTACTATTTAAATCATTAAACATGGCACCCGAAAATCCATTTTTCAGTGAGTACAACACACCGTTTAACATTCCTCCTTTCGAGAAAATTCAAAACAGTGACTACATCCCTGCTTTTGAAGAAGGAATCAAACGCCACAACGAAGAAATTGAGGCAATTTGCAACAACAAGGCAATGCCTGATTTCGAAAACACAATTGTTGAATTGGATAAC
>JAHHQT010000125.1 GCA_020026215.1 Muribaculaceae bacterium | reverse complement strand
CTAAATATTTTATGGAATAATTATTCTATTCAAATTTCTTATATAGAATACGAATTGAATTAAGCACTGCAATCAACGCTACACCAACATCGGCAAAGACAGCGGCCCATAATGTTGTAAAGCCTAAAGCTCCTGCGATTAGAATGATTACCTTAACCCCGATTGCCCAAATAATGTTTTCTCTAACGATATTACGGGTACACTTGCCGATTTCAATCGCTGATGCCACTTTTGACGGCATATCAGCTTGAATAACGACATCAGCACTTTCAATGGCCGCATCTGAGCCAAGTCCTCCCATTGCAACTCCCACATTGCTTAATGCCAAAACTGGAGCATCATTCATTCCATCACCCACAAATGCGATTTTGTTATTTGGGTCATTGGATAGCTTGGCAATGTAATCAGCCTTATTCTCAGGAAGCAAGTCTCCGTATGCCTTTTTTATTCCTAATTTAGAAGCGTATTTTTCAACAATATCCTTTTTGTCACCTGACAATAGGTGAATTTCAGAAATACCTAATTTATGCAATTTCTTAATCGCCTTATGTGCATCTTCTTTCACCATATCTTCCAACATCAAAGCTCCGACATATTGGCCATTAATAGCACAAATAACAATGGAATAAGTTGAAGTTTCCAATTCTTTGGGGACATTGATGTTGTTCTTTTCCAGAAGACGAACATTACCGATGACAATCTTATCCCCTTTCAATTCAGCTTCTATACCATGTCCTGCAATTTCCTTAAAGGTAGAGAAATATACTTCTTGTGACTTATTTTCAAGTGCGTATAGGACAATAGCTCTTGCTATCGGATGATTGCTCTTGTTTTCTGCTGAATACATAATATTCAACAAATTCTCTTTTGAAATATTGTCTGTTTTAAAATCAACGACTTCAAATGTTCCAGTTGTCAATGTTCCTGTTTTATCAAAAGCGACATTGTTTATCTTGGTAATTTCATAAAGATAGTTTCCACCCTTAAACAAGATGCCATTTCGAGAAGCGATCCCAATACCTGCAAAATATCCAAGTGGAACGCTGATGACTAATGCACAAGGACATGAGATAACCAAGAATACCAAGCCTCGGTACAACCAGTCTGCAAATACATAATCAAATGTAATAAACAGTCCAATTAAGGCAGGCACAATAACAATCAATGCAGCAAGTATAGTGACAATCGGAGTATAGACTTTGGCAAATTTACGAATAAACAATTCTGCTGGGGCCTTTCTGCTTGATGCATCCTTAACAAGATTGAGTATTCTTGCTAAAGCACTTTGCCCATAAGCGCGAGTTACTTTTATTTGTATAATTTGTTCATACACAATCATACCTGCTAACACTTCTTCTCCTTTATCTATCAAACGAGGTAGGCTTTCGCCTGTTAATGCAGAGGTGTCGAATGTGGCATGTTCATTAATTAATACACCATCAAGAGGAACCCTTTCTCCTGGCCTAACTTCTAGAATGTCATCTATATTAACCTTTTGAGGCGATACTTTAATCAAATTACCGGACTTGACAACAGTAGCTGTTTCTGGTCTTACATCCAATAATGCGCCTATATTTTTTGTTGCTTTGTGTACCGCTTTATGTTGCATCATTTCTCCGATTGTATAGAAAAGCATTACAGCAACAGCTTCAGGATATTCTCCAATGCAAAATGCCCCAATTGTTGCAATAAGCATTAGTGAGAATTCATTGAATATATCTTTATGTTTGACTGCTTCCAATACTTCTCGGGACACAGGCAGGCCGACGGGAAGGAAAGCAATAATAAACCAGGACAGATTAATATAAGGGTGCATAAACCAAGCATACTCAAGGTGATTCATCAGCACACCGGTAATAAGCATGATGAATGAAAATGCAAGACTTATTTTTGTTTTAAATTCGACTGGTTGATCTTCGTGATGATGGTGGTGATGACAGCAGCAGCCATCTTCATGACAATGCTCGTGACGAGAGCTCTTATTCAGTATCAATATAAAAGCTCAAGATAAACCTACCGCTGATCAATTTGAAGTCAGCCTAATCACTTGCTATCCAGGACAAATTGTCTATGAACTGTATGGACATACAGCTATTCGCATCAAGTATGGTCAAATGGATAAAGTGTATAATTTCGGACTGTTTTCATTCGACAAGCCCAACTTCATTTATCGCTTTGTAAAAGGAGAAACAGATTATGTTTTAGGAGGTTATCCATTCTTTAGATTTGTTCCAGAATATATTAATAGAAACTCTAAGATTGTTGAACAAGTTTTGAATCTATCACAACCACAAGCAAAAGAATTGTATTCAGAACTTGAATATCTTGCATTACCGGAAAATAGAGAATACAGATATAATTATGTGTTGGATAATTGTGCAACACGTCCTCGCGATATGATTGAAAAAGTAGTCGGTGGTATTCAATATCCGACACCAAAGGATACTACCCTAACGTTTCGAGATATGATGCGCAGCTATTCCGTGAACTACCCATGGTATCAATTGGGAATTGACTTGGCGCTAGGTTCTGGCATTGACTATACATTGACAACTAGAGAACAAATGTTTGCTCCTGTCTATTTAATGAAAGCCTTTGACAAGGCAACGTTTAAGGATGCAAATGGTAAAGACTGTCCGTTGGTTAGTAGAACTAATATACTTTTTAATGGAAGCGAATCCCCTATTTTGCCTCCAACACCATGGTATTTTAGTCCTATATTTATATCATTATTGGTATTATTGTTAATTTTATGGATCACCTATAACGATATAAAGAAAAAGAAAGTCTCTAATTGGATAGACTTTATATGGTTTACATTAAGCGGATTAATGGGATGTCTATTATTCTTCTTGATTTTCTGTTCAACACATGAAGCCACATCTCCAAATTATTTAGCATTCTGGTTAAATCCTTTATGTTTTATAGCATCGATATTTATCTGTATAAAATCCTTCAAAAATCTGCTTTATATCTATCATTTTATTAACTTTGCAGTCGTTTTAATTTTGTTGATTACATGGTGGGCTCTTCCACAAGAAGCAAACTTGGCATTCTTTTTGTTGATGTTATGCTCTATAATTAGATCGGCAAATTACATTTATATAAACAAAGCATGCGTAAAAAGAAGCAAGTAAATAAACTTATTACTTCGGTAATATTTTCATTGGTGGCATTCTCTGCTTTATCACAAGATAACTCAGGACGCCCCACACTTGTCGTCGGTATCACAATTGACCAATTACGCAATGACTATATCGAATTACTGCAATCTCATTTTGGAGAAAATGGATTTAAACGCTTGATGAATAATGGCGTTTATTTTGAGAATGCTAGTTTCGACATATCTCAATTGGATAAAATTTCAGCTACTGCACTGATCTATTCAGGAACTACTCCAAATGTGAATGGTATAGTTGGCAGTACTGTTTATGACCATAAGGCCAATAAGGCTATTCCTATTTATTTGGATTCAAAATACATCGGCAACTCAACTGATGAAACCTATTCTCCAATGGCACTGAAAGTGTCAACTATCAGTGACGAGATTAGAATGGATAATAATGGCATTGGTTATGTCTTTTCCATTGCTCCAGATGCACAACAAGCTATAACAATGGCAGGTCATGCTGCAAATGGTGCATTTTGGATTAACGATAAAAACGGTAAATGGTCTTCAAGTACGTTTTATAAAGATTTCCCAGGAGTCTTCATCAAGGGAAACTTTAACAAATCCTTGGCTCAAAGAATTGACACCATGTCATGGACTCCGATAATGGGTATCGAGAAATACCATGACCTCCCATTGCATCGTACTTTCTATCCTTTTAAATATACATTCCACGGAGAAGACAAATACAAGAAATTTAAGTCATCAGCACTTATCAACACAGAGGTAACATCTGTCGCACTTAGTTGTATTGATGAACTGCGTTTGGGAAGACGAGCTACTATCGATATGCTTAACATATCTTATACTGTAGCACCCTATCCTTACACCATCGATTCTGATGACAGAATTGAAATTCAAGATCAGTACATTCGTTTAGATCAAGAATTGTCACGACTGTTCACATCAATTGACAAAGCAGTTGGAAAGAATGCTTTGATATTTGTGGTTTCAACAGGTTATTTTGACAATTTATACGCAACAGAGCCTCGTTTTAATATTCCGACAGGTGAGTTT
>JAHHQT010000124.1 GCA_020026215.1 Muribaculaceae bacterium | reverse complement strand
CTTTGATTTTAGCCAATTTGTGAGCGCGTTGTTTTTGGTTCTCAGCCAAAATTTTCAATGCAGATTCAGTAGCGATAACTGCTTTACCTGTTGGGATAAGGTAGTTGCGACCATAACCGCTTTTTACCTCAACAACATCATCCTTGTAACCAAGGTTTGCTATATCTTCTTTTAATATGATTTTCATAATTATAATCCTTTCTTAATTATTTCATCAAGTCAGTTACGTATGGAAGAAGAGCTAGGTGACGAGCACGTTTGACAGCTTGAGCTACTCTTCTTTGGAATTTCAATGAAGTACCGGTGATACGGCGAGGCAAAATTTTACCTTGTTCATTTAAGAATTTCTTGAGAAATTCAGGATCTTTGTAATCGATATATTTGATACCGCTTCTTTTGAAACGGCAATATTTTTTCTTTTTAACGTCAACTGAAAGTGGAGTCAAATATCTGATTTCTGATTGTGATTGTGCCATAATTTAGTTCTCCTTTTCTTCTTTGTTATTAGCTTTAGCAGCTCTTAAATTTCTACGTTTTTCAGCATATTCTGCTGCGTATTTGTCAAGACGGAAAGTCAAGAAACGAATAACGCGTTCGTCACGGCGATAAGCTGTTTCCAACTTTTTGATTACTTGTGAATCAGCGTTGAATTCTAGTAGGCAGTAAAAACCTGTGCTCTTTTTTTGGATTGGGTAAGCCAATTTACGTAGGCCCCAATTTTCTTCATTAACGATCTCTGCACCTTGTTCAGTGAGGAAAGTTTTGAATTTGTCTACCGCTTCCTTCATCTGTACATCAGACAAAACGGGAGTCAAAATGAAAACGGTTTCGTATTTGTTCATAATGTTAAAAAATAAATTGTTATTAATTTTTGCGGTGCAAAGATAGGAAAGATTTTTTAGATTTCAAACTGATTCAGATTTTTAAATTATTTTTTGTTGGTGATTTTGTGGCTTTTAGGCGTTAAAATTTGTGAAACTTGTTTCTAATTGCCCCTAACATGCATTATCTTTGTTGTGATATAATTTTGAAAACATGACAAGCGGTTCTTCTAAATTTGTAAGGCTGAAAATCATCTTGGCTTATCTTGCAATTGCTTTTGTAGGAAGTATTGCCGTGGGGTATGTGCTTTCGCGTGTGGTGCGTTTTTCGGAGTCGGAAGATGTGCATTGGCAGTTGAAAAGCAAGAACCAATTGGTGAACCGAACTTTATTCTATATGTATAAGGCTGAAAACGATGGTTTCGCCTACATTGTGGGGATAGCAAAGACAAAAAGGGAATATGACAAGGACTTGAATATCATCTATGCCTCTTTGGATTCATTGAAAACTTTTGTGGCGGATTCGGCTCAGGTGGCAAGAATTGATACGATTACCTATCTTTTTGAGCATAAGGATTTGTCTTTCCGACGAGTGGCAAGAGTGGTAAAGTCTGCCAAAATTCAAGAACGTATTGATGCCAAAATTGAGGAAATGTTGCCGGATTCTTCTGATTTGTCGAAGAAACTAGTGGCTGAAACGCATGTAAATGTCAAGCGTGATACTGTAATTACCAAGCGCAGTACAGGAAATTTCAGAAAAAGATTCAAAAACTTGTTTAAGAAAACTGAAGCAGATTCCTCCGTTTTTGTATCGGTAAACAGCCAGGCGGATACGGTGCATATTGCGATGGCGGATTCCATCAATGCTGTGTTGATGGATTTGCGTACGAACATTGCAGACCTTCATAGTGAATCGGTGTCGAAACAAAAACTGCTGTGGAAACGATTGGTGAACGACAATAGTGATGTCAATGACATTATATATAGGTTGATTTCTTCACTTGCCACCGACGAAACCAGAATATTGGTGGACGGTATGGTGAAACGCGAAGCGGAATGGCGTAATATGGTCAAATATTTGGGAATCATTGCCATTATTGCAGTATTTTTGATTATCATTTCGTTGTGGATTATTTGGCGCGACTTGACGAAAATCAACCGCTATCGTAAAGAATTGGAATATTTGAATGCTGAAAAATCGGCTTTGATTGATGCTCGGGAAAAGTTGATGCTTGCCATTACGCACGACATCAAGTCTCCGATGAATTCCATTATAGGTTATACGGATTTAATGGAGAGACTGACTACCGACCGTCGCCAGTTGCTTTATCTTGACAATATCAAGACTTCTTCAGAAATGGTATTGGCATTGGTGAACGACTTGTTGGAATTCTATAAATTGGATAGGGGCGTATCGGAATTGGATGTTGTGCCGTTCAATTTGAAAGAGTTGTTTGCTTCCATTCATCAGCAATTCTTGCCTGAAGCGGAGAAGAAGGGGATTTCATTGGATTTCCATATCTCGGGGATTGACTTTGAGGTGGAAAGTGATCCGTTGAAATTGCGTCAGTTGATTAATAACTTGGTGTCAAATGCCATCAAGTTTACGGATGAGGGTGGCGTAACTTTGAATGTTGTCCATGAAAATGGCAGAATCATATTTGATGTGATTGACACAGGTCGTGGAATGACGGAAAGCGAACGCGAAAGCTTGTTCGAAATGTTCGTGCGTCTAAGTTCTGCCAAAGGGGTTGCAGGTTTTGGTTTGGGGCTTTCCATTGTTGACCGTATTGTCAAGTTGTTGGATGCGGAAATCTATGTGGAGAGTGAAAAAGGCAAGGGTAGCCGTTTCTATGTGGAAATTCCTGCACGAAAAGTAGATGCCGTAGCGCAAGTTGAGGCAGATAAGAAGACTGAAGAACAAAAGCCGGTTAAACCGTGCCGAGTGCTATTGATTGATGATGACGAATTGCAAGTGAATATGTTGGCTGAAATTTGTCGTAACAATGGTATTGATACTGAAAAATGTATGTATCCTGCCTTAGTTGAAAAAATGATACAGGCCACCAAGTTTGATTTGGTGATTACCGATGTGCAGATGCCCGAAATGGACGGATTCCAAGTCTTGTCGAAAATCAAGGCGATTAGCGATGTGCCTGTGGTGGCGGTGACTGCGCGTGAAGTGACGAAAGAAGAATATCAGGCGGAAGGTTTCGCCGATGTGGTGATGAAACCGTTTAAGGCAAGCACTATTATTAACGTGATTAGAGAATTGACCAATATAGACATCGAGAAAGAGGTCGAGGATAAGGAATCTTCGGGATTGGACGCTTTGACTGCATTTGCTGACGATGATTATGAGGCAAAGTCTGAGATTTTGACTACATTTGTGAAAGAAACAGAAGAAAATTTATCGGTGTTGACTGATGCGGTAAATTCCAATGATTCCCAAATGGTCAAAATGATGTGCCACAAGATGGTTTCCATCTTTACTATGATTAAGCAACAGGAGATTACCGATGTGTTGCTTAAATATGAACGTGGTAATGGCGAATTAATGATGAATAATGAAGAATTGGCCTTTTTGAAAACAAAAATTGATTCTGTTTTGGAGGAGGCGAGAAAACAAATATGATGGAAAACAAGAAAATATTGATTGTTGATGACGATGTAACATTTGCATTGATGTTGAAAACCTGGCTGGGAAAGAAAGGTTTTGAGGCAGATACTGCATCATCGGTTGCTACTGCGAAAAAGAAAATCCAGGAGTCTGAATTTTCTTTGACCTTGACCGATATGCGTTTGCCGGATGCTGACGGAATTACCTTGTTGCAATGGATTTCTGAAAGTAAATTGTCAATGCCTGTGATTGTCATGACCAATTTTGCTGAAATACAGAATGCTGTGAACAGTATGAAATTGGGGGCAAGCGATTATTTGTCCAAACCCATCAATCCCTCTGAATTGATGGCCAAGATTACCGAGGTCCTCAAGGTTAAAAAGAAGGAAGTGGCTGCCAAGGAAGAACCTAAGAAGATGAAAGAAGAAAAATCTTATATCGAGGGAATTTCTGATGCAGCAAAACAATTATACCAATATGTCAATTTGGTGGCTCCAACCAATATGTCTGTATTGATTTGTGGTGAGAGCGGTACTGGAAAAGAACATATTGCTCATTTAATACATACAAATGGCAAACGCAAGGACAAGCCTTTTGTTGCCATTGATTGTGGCTCAATTCCTACAGAATTGGCGGCATCTGAATTTTTCGGTCATTTGAAAGGTTCGTTTACAGGGGCTGTTACCGATAAGGTCGGGGCTTTTGAAGCGGCAAATGGCGGTACGATTTTCTTGGATGAAATCGGAAACT
>JAHHQT010000123.1 GCA_020026215.1 Muribaculaceae bacterium | reverse complement strand
ACAACTTATATGCAATATTCGCAAAATTTCTAAACATATGCAAGCAAGTAGCTGGTAATTTAGTCAATGAATTGGGAAATGTTCCAAGAAGAGAAGTAATTCTCAGACCTTAAAATAGCAGCTTTGAATATGACATCAGAAACTGTTGGTATCGATAGCGAGTCTTTATTGTTTGCAAAGCTGAAGGAATATAAGAATAAAATTCCTAACCTTATATCCCGTAGGCAATATAATGATAGACGAAAGATTACTTCGTCCTTATGTAACATAATCCGGGAAAGGTTGGCTACGGTAATAAAGACTATTTCTGTATAGATTCAAAGCCTATAGAGGTATGCCGTCTTTTCTGTTCTAAGTGTTGTTCTATAGGAAAGAATTATTTTGAGGAAGTTCCATCTGTTGGATATTGTACATCACAGGGTATGTATTATTATGTATATAAACTTCACGCAGTCTGCGGGTTAAGTGGAGCCATTGATTCTTTTTATCTTACCAAAGCAAGTGTACAGTCATAGGAGACAGAGGATATATAAGTGCCCAAGTGCAATTAGATCTGTTCGAAACGACCAATATCAGACTGGAAGTTCCATACAAGTCTAATCAGAAAAACTAGAAGCCGACATTTCCTGCTTTTGCAAAAGCCAGAAAAAGAATAGAAACTATATTTTCTCAATTGTGTGACCAGTTCATGATAATAAGAAATTATGCAAAAGATACAGAAGGACTGTTTGCCCGAATTATTGGGAAGATTAGCGCACTTACAATCCTCCAATATATTAACAAACCCATTGGCAAAGTTAAATATGCGCTAATTTAATTTCACCAACGAGTTAAGCAACTGTTTTTTATCAAATTAAGCACATTTTATAATTATTTATGTTATCTTTGTAGTGAATTTATTAACTTAAAAAATACCATAAAATGAAAAAATTATTTTTGTTACTTGTGGTTGCATTAGAAATTTTCACATTGCAAGCTCAACAATTTGAAGTTGTGAAAACTCAACAAATCTGGGTGGCAGGAGCCCATTTCCACCCACAATTCATGCCCAACGGGCAATCATTATTAGTAACTAGTGAAACTTTTGATGGATTAGGAGTAATTGACCTTACTACTGGGAAGTACAAACAGCTCACAACCATGCAAGGTGCAGGCTATATGCCAGCCGTACAAAACGATGGTAAAACCGTTGTTTATCGCACTAGCGATTTCTTGACACAAAAGATTTCACTTTATGCCATTAACACTGAAAATCTGAAAAGCAGACAAATTGGTTCTATGCTTGACCATGTGAACCGTTTGAATGTGGTAGCAGGTGACATTTACTATGCCCAAAACGGCATTGTAAAAAGGAGTCAGATTCTTCCGAAAAACCAAATCAGAAGAACAGCAATTCAAGAAGCCAACATTTATGTTACTGAAGAAGATTTGAAAGTGGTCCTTTACAAAAACGGTGTACGCACAGTGGTTGATCCATTGTCAACTCCGTATGACGATGTCAACTATTGTTGGTCAAGCCTTTCTCCTGACAAAAAAAGAATTTTATTTGTCGGTGGAAACAATGCCTATACCTGCAATCTTGACGGATCAAATTTAGTTGAACTTGGTAAGTTGCATGCTCCTGTTTGGAGAGACAACAACCATGTTGTAGGTATGGATGATGAAGATGACGGACACAGATTTACAAAATCTGACATCATCATTATGAATGCCAACGGAAGCAACCGCCAACAATTGACTATTCCTTCCAACGATATCAAAATGTATCCTACAGTCTCTAAAGACGGACGCAAAATTGCGTACCACACCACTGATGGAAGAATATTTCTAATGACAATTAAAGAAAAATAGCCATGAAAAAGATAATAACATTATTTACATTAGTATTTTTAGTTCTGGCTACAGCCAGTGCCGGAGTTTATTCAGGTAAGAAATTTTATGTCAACCCAGGACACGGTGGTCACGATTCAAACGACCGTCCTACTCCGATGCCTTTGGGAGTACAAATGTTCTATGAATCAGACGGTAACCTTTCAAGAGGTTTTGGTTTGAAATATTTCTTGGAGAAATATGGTGGTACTGTGAAAATGTCACGTACATTGAACAGACCTCAAGACGACTTGGGTTTGTCAACCATCGCCGCTCAATCTAATAGCTATGGTGGCTATTTCCTTTGTCTTCACACCAATGCCGGTAATGCAAGTGCCAACTACTTGATTGCCTTCTACCGTGGTTCTCAAAGTTCAAACTCATACGAAGTGGTAAAACCTTCAAAAGCCATGGGGTTGGCTGTTGCCAAATGGCAAATGAACAATAAATTGACAAACACCACATACGACACTCCACGTTCTGTTTCCGACTATGCTTGGAACGGATGGAACTATGGTGTACTCCGTACCAACAACCGTCCGGGATACTTGGTAGAATCATTCTTCCACGATTATCGTCCGGAGGCTTTACGTATGAAGAGCGACACTTACAACAAATATCTTGCTTGGCAAGTGGCACGCGCTCTTCTTGACAGTCCTGGTTGTCCGGGAGCTCTTAAAGGTTGTATTGTCGGCGACATCCGTGACCTTAGCAAAAATTGTGGTTACACCAATTACCCTACACGTGGACGTGATACAAAATTGGCCATCAACGGTGCAACTGTACGTTTGAAAGACGGCAACGGTGCAACTGTACAAACATTTACAACCGACAAATGCTGCAACGGTGTATATGCCTTCTTCGAAGTACCGGCAGGTTCCTATACAGTCGAAGTCAGCAAGTCTGGCTATGTTACAAAAAGAGCAAACATCATTGTTGCTAACAATAAATCAACCCTTCACAACTTTGACATGCAACAAGGTATTGACGAAGGAATCTGTGTAAGTTCTGCCCTTTTGGATTTCGGCATTATCAATTCAGACCAAACTGTTTCCAAAACAGTAACGGTCACTACATCAAAAATTACAGGGAACATCTCCGTTTCTTCAAACAATTCTAATTTCACTGTATCTCCAAGCTCATTACCAGCTAATGGTGGAGCAATCACTGTTACTTACAAACCATCTGCAGCAGGTAGTCATTCAGGAACTATCAAATTGGCATGCGGTTCAAAGACAGCATCTGTTGCTGTTGAAGGTATCGCCAAGAATCCTCCATTGTCATTTGTAGAAGGTTGGAACTTCAGTGAAACTTCAGGTAAAGCCGAAAGTTGGGCAAGCAACAAAGGTTCATTGCGTAATATGGATGTTTCCAAAGGCAAAATGTTTATTGTTAATGCTTCAGCTGGCAAAATCTTTGTAGTCAATGCACAAACCGGTAAATACATCAAAAACCTTGACATGACAGGTGTTACTGGTGGTGCATTAAAAGTAATGGACTGTAAATGTATCGGTGATCAGATTATAGCTTGTAACTTGGCTACAAATCAAGAACCGTTTAAAATCTATGTTTGGGACAACATGAATGCTGCTCCACGCGTCGTCCTTGAAACTTCCAACATTGGCGGACAAACTCGTATCGGCGACTGCCTAAGTGTAAGCGGCGACTTGACCAACGGTAAATTCTCATTTGCCGCTGGTGGTAGTAACGAAATTAACAAAGTTATTGCCTACACCATCACTAATGGCGTTTGCAATCCAACTCCAACTGTCACAGACTTGAAAACCGACGACGGTGCAGGTATTATTCTTGGTCTTTCACCACGTATCATTCCTGAATCTTCAGGCAAATACTGGGCTATTGGTCAAAACTACTATCCATCTTTGATGTCATCTGAAGGTGTGCTTCAAGCATCATTCAGCCCGAAAGCATTGAACAACGAATGTGCAGGTAATGCTTTCAAGGCATTTACATTCAAAGGCACTCAATATGGTATTGCAACATCCTATACACCGGCAAATAGTCCTGCAGAACGTTTGAAAGGTGGTAGAATCGTTTTGGTAGATGCTACCGATGGTTGGGCACAAGCTGAAAACATCGGTGAATATCCTAACGCAGGATTGGGACAAACTCGTAACACTTCTTTCTCTACAAGCGTTGCAGTTTCAGTCAACGGTACTGAAGGAGTTGAAATGTGGGTATTGGTTCACAATCAAGGTATCGCCTATTTCAAACACGGAACTCCAAAAGTTTATCCTAACGATAACCCAACAGAGACTACTATCAGCACTTCTGTTTCTGCCCTTAACTTCTCAACAGAAAAAGGCAAAACAGTCACTCAACAAGTAACCATTTCAG
>JAHHQT010000122.1 GCA_020026215.1 Muribaculaceae bacterium | reverse complement strand
CGGAGGGCTTCCGCCCTCTTCCTTCGTCTTGTCTTTTATCGCATTATTTCAATGTACTCTTTTCGTTTTGCAACCCCGTTTTTCGTGATTGCGAGTGCAAAGGTATGGCATTTTTTCATTCACGCCAAATGTTTTTGTAATTATTTTGAGATATTTTTTACAACTTTTTACAAACGACTAATTAATAGCAATTTAGAAAGTGTTAAAATATGTAAACAAACTTATTCAATCACCGATTCCATCGAAGAACCTATCATTAGTCGTTATCCAAACGATATACGATTCTTTGAAATCCGTCAGCATATCTGGATGAAGAAATACGAAAATGTCCGATTTCAGATGTATTATTTACATGTTTTCCCACACAAAGACATTCATCATAATCTCCAACATGCACAATTCGCACCAATTCGGTAGCATCTTCAGGCAATCTTGTCAAGTCAAAACGGTCGCCCAACTCCGATTTATGGGCAAATTCTTCTGTCACGGGAAGATTTCGGGCAATAACCTCATTGACCTGTTGCTCTATTTTATCAATCATTTCCTGTGACAAAGGTTCCGGCAGAGCATAGTCGCATTTTGACTTCTTACGCTCAATATGGGCGCGGTCAGAGCGTTTACCCCCCATCAACTTGACCATTGTACCATTTAGGATATGTTCTGCTGTATGCATTGGGGCTAACGTGTCCGCCTTAAACTTTTCACTGGCTTCATTAATTTCCATATATAAAGATTTTGTTAGACTGCAAAAATACACATTTCCTCCTATATAAAGAAAAAGGAACCATATACAGTCCCTATAAAAAAACGAATGGGCAACGCCTCTCGGCAAGCCCATTCAAGCATATTATGAAAACTTTATTTAAAGGAATATTTCTCATCTCCAGTTTTGACAACAGCACACACTGAATGTCAAAAGACAGCACCCCACCACAGCAGTGATGGCAAAGAGGGTACACACATATCCTCATACCCGACCCAAAATGCCCAGTCGAAATATAAGACGTGTAAATTAAAAAATGTAGGGAAATTTATAGAGTCTGATAGTGTTTCAGAAAAATCATTTAAAAATCCTTTGATTCCCCCTGTGTGTTTCTTTATTTAGCACTTTTCTCTTCACAAAGATATACAATTTACGCAATAGATAATAGAAAAAGCGGAATTTTTTTACAGCGATGTACTTTCCATAAAAAAGCAGGGCCTACCTCACGGTAAGCCCTGCTGTAAGCATATTATGAAAACTTTATTTAAAGGAATTGATTTTCATTTCATGCTCAATCGATTAATAGAAATCGATCAAGTTGTTTTCAACTGATTTGTTGTTCTTCAAGATGTCCATCAAGTGTTGAGATACGCTGTTTGAACCAAACATCATTGAGTATCTTTCAGCAGCTTGTTGTGGAGTTAGAGTTGAAGCAGATTTGTCGTTAGCTACAACTTCGTAAACAAATACACCTTGTTCTCCTTTAACAGGACCTACAAGTTCGCCTTGTTTTGAATAAGGAGCTTTAGCAGTCAACATTGGTTCAATACCACGTACTGTAGGTACGAAGTCTTGAGAGAAGCTAACTACAACTGCTGTATCAACAGGAACATTCATCAAAGTAGCATAGCCTTTCAAATCATTAGCCTTGCCTTCCAATTTAGCGACAAGAGCATCACCCTTTTTGCTATTGCGAGCTTTAGATTCAAGAACAGGACGAATTGAAGCGTCGTTCATTGGCATATAACCTTCTTCGATAACTTCGTCAAGAGTAGCAGCAATCATTTTGCCGTTGTCTTCTTTGTCAAAGATTGAAGAAACATCGCCCTTAGTTGCCCCAAATGCCCATTGAACCAATTTACGAGTGTTTTCGATTCTGTTTACTTGAGGAGTTTCTTCTGTAAGTTCAGCCAATACCGGTTGATAACCTGCAGCAATTGCATTTTCAACGAATGCTTTGCCTGTATTGTTAGTTGAAATATAGTTTTGCAAACCGTCATGAAGGCTGTTGATAGTTTCATCGCTTGGATAAACTGTCAAGCTAACTTCTGCAATTTCGAACATTTGTTTAGGAGCAACTTTTTTGTTCACCTTGTAAATCAAAGCAGCGTTGTCGTTGCCGTCGATTACAAAGTAATCTTCACCTGCACCAAGGATTTTAGCTTTAGCTTCTACGGATTTAGCGTCAGAGCCCATGCCCATCATGTTCATCCATACATTTTCTTGACCACCGGCAACTTTATTGTCAGCAACTTCAGCAAATGCTTTGCCAGAGTTCAACAAGTTCAAGATTGAATCTTGTACTGCTTTGTTTCCGTTTACTTGCAACATATTCACATTGATTGAGTCAATGTCATTTTTCTTAGCAAGCAATTTAGTCATTGAGTGAACATCACCTGTCATCTTAGCTGCAGAAACAGCACCGATAGCAGATTCTTTCAAGAAAGATTTCATTTGATCATCAACATCTGATGCCAATACCCAGCGTTGTTCAACTGCGAATTCTGGAAGTGTGTTGCGAACTGCATCTACACCACCTTCTGTGTGAAGCAATGAATCTGCACGATAAACTTGTTTCAATGCACGTTCTTTGTCAGCTGCTGAAGGAATGATGTCAACAGCGATATATTTAATTCTGCGAGTTTCTTGGTCAACTTTCAAGAAAGATTTTTCTTTATCATAGCAAGCCTTAACATCAGCTTCTGAAATTTCATAATCTTTATCTTCCAATGTTGAGTAAGGTACGTATGCGATATTCACCTTAGCAGCGTTTGCCATTTCTGAAGAAACAGCTGCTTTGTCCAAATCGTTTGCTTGTAGAGCACCTGACAAAAGGAAAGAAAGTTTTTGGTAACGAAGTGTACGTTCCATATCTTTTTCCAATTGCAACCATTGTGCGCGAACCGGTTGAACTTGTTCAGCAGATACGCCATATTTACCAGGGTTGAAGATTAGGTCATGAAGTTGAGCCGGTGTTTCCATACCCATTTGGTTAGCGAATTGAACCATTTGAGGGTTAGCGTGAGCACCTGTCATTGCTTCTGTCAATTCAGCGTCAGTAACGTTGATTGCCAAAGCGTCAAGTTCTTCACCCAATAGGTGTTCGTCAACCATTTCTTGAAGCACGTAGCTTTGCATAACAGCACCATCCATTTTTTGTTGGGATTGTTGCATGCGTTGATTTGCTTCTTCATAACGACGTTGGAAGTCTGTTATACTAATTTTTGTGCCGTCAACAACCGCAACAGTTGTACCTGTTCCGAAGAATGAACGGCCTGAATTCAAGAAGTCACCGATGATAAATGCTAAAAGAGCCACACCGATAACAATGAGTAACATCACTGATTTACTCCTGATTTTCTCTAATGCTGCCATTTATTTTTTGTTTTTTTGATTTTTTCTAAAATTTAAAGCACGCAAAGATACCAAAATTCACTTATAAAACAAAAAAGAGAAAGCTAAATTCAGTTTTTTTGAAGAAAAGTGTTTTAAATAAGCACTTTTGCGTTATAAAACATGTTTAATAACATATTAATTCACCTCCTCAAAAATGCGTTCTCTTTTGAGGCAACTTTTTAAATTTTCGCTGATTTATTTCATAAGTTCTCCTAAGGGGTGATTTTTAATTTTCCTCTATTTTACCATTGAAAAATGGTGAAAAATTGGACTATGAGACTCATTTTCGAGCAAAAGCAAGCGTCAAAACACTTAAATCATGTTAAATAACATATTTTTTGAGCAAAACATTTGGTGCATATCCCCAGAGTGCCTATATTTGCAACGTGTTTTTCATGGTATTAGATTTAAGGTTAACAAGATTGGTTGTCGTGAGACAATCAATTTTTTTTGCACCTACTCGAAAATGTTAAATTGCGCCCTTTTTAGAGCCATTTATTAACTTGAACAGACTAATCATAATCAATATAAAAAGAACGTAAGCTGTCGGTGTACTGCGTTCCGACATCCACGACATTTTTATAAGAAATAAGGCAATCCAGAGGAAACAACCTCATGATTGCCTTAAAATATCGGATACGTAGTTCACCGACAGCTTACCTTGTTATATATTTCCTTAAACTTTAAGCAACTTAAAGCCCAACTCATATAAAAATATATTCTATCAGTCCAGCCTCCATTACTTCTGAAAATTGCATCTTAATTATCATTCATCAGCATTGGTTTTGACCAAAAACTTTGAACTATTTTCATAATCATAATCTATTAATTTCATCACTGCCTGCTCCTGTTCCCTTATATTTTGTCT
>JAHHQT010000013.1 GCA_020026215.1 Muribaculaceae bacterium | reverse complement strand
CTGATAACCTATACATAGTCGGTAACTCTGGTGAATGGTTCAAGGCATTCTCTTTACCTCGTACTTCTGGCGTTGCTGTTACTCCTGCTGCTGACAAATACGTTGTTAAATATGCTATCGACCACGAAGCTCTTAAATTGGAAGCTCGTAACGCTTACGCATACGACGTAGTTATCGAAAAAGGCGAAACTGACATCACAGTTAAATATCGTTTAAGCTCTCCTGCTACAGACGTTAAGATTCAAGCTGTTGTCAACGGTGAAGTTGCTAAAGAATTCGCAGGTACAACTCTTGCTGAATACACTGACGAAACTAAGACAGCTCTTAACAACTTGAACACTGTAACTATCGCTCAAGCTGACCTTCCACAAGGTAAGATGATTTCATTCAAAGTTGCTGTAACAAGTGAAGCTTTGACTGAACCTAAACTTTCTGAAAAGCAATATCGTTTCTATCACCCACAAGGTGTTGATATCGACAACAACGCAAACAGCCCGTACTTCGGTCGTCTATACGTAACTGAAGCAACGCCTTCTAAAGGCGACGTTTACCAATCTGGCAACCCTGCTGACGGACAAGGTATCTATTTGTTCGACCCTCAATTGAACCCTATCAAGAATGCAAACGGTACTTTCGCATTCCGCGGTGGTGTTGAATTCCAACCTTCTTTCTCTACTGGCAAGACTTCTTACGATGCTCGTAAAGTGAGAATCTCTGATGACGGACGTGTATTCTTGACCGGCCAAAACGAAAACGGTAACGTCCTTTGGGAAGTCAACCCGGCTGACATGAACGCTAACTTCAACTCCATCATCAAGGGCGTATTCAACCCTGAAACTTGGGAAATCGCTACTGCTGACGGTGCATTCATCACTTCTCAAAACGTTGGTTTCGACGTTAGAGGTGCTGGCGAAAATCTTAAATTCATCATGCTTTCAGGTAACAAGGGTGGCTTTAGCTTTTCTTACGGCGGTTACACTTGTAACGAATATAACCTAGGAACTGCCACTACTTGGACAACTGCTCCTTCAAAGAACATTGACGCTCTTACTGGTCAATACACTATCTCTCCGACAAACACTGCTATCGAATACGATAATGAAGGCGGTATATGGTATTGTAACTCTCGTGCTAACCCTAGCGCTAACGAACCTGCTCTTGTTCACGTCAATGCTGAAGGCGTTGAAGACTATGTTGTAAACACTGAAGCTTACTACGGTGGTGGTGGCGTTCGTTTTAACCCTGACGGAACTCGCTTGGCTGTTGCTACAGGCAAAGGTAAAGTCACTATCTACACTGTTGGTAAAGACGAAAAAGGTGCTCCTACTTTGACTGCTGAATATGATATCGCCACAACTATCGGACGTAACTGTAACGATATGGCATGGGACATCGCTGATAACCTATACATAGTCGGTAACTCTGGTGAATGGTTCAAGGCATTCTCTTTGCCTCGTACTTCTGGTGTTGCTGTTACTCCTGCTGCTGACAAATATAACATGACTATCGGTAGTGACGGATTCCCTGAAAAACTATTCGTTATCGGATCTGTTACAGAACCTGCTTGGAACCCAGAAAAAGGTATCGAACTTACTAAGGGTGAAAACGGTGTTTACACTGGTGAAGTTACATTCGCAAACGCTAACGACAACTTCGCAATCGTAGAAGAACTTAACGCATCTTGGGATGTTGTTAACGCTAAACGTTATGGTATCGCAACTGACAATGGTACAGTTGAATTCAACAAAGCATTTGCTATTCAAAAATCAACTAACGCAATGAAAGTTACTGCTGGTGGTACATTCACTATCACAGTTGACTTGAAGAACATGACTTGTAACCTTGAAGGTACTCCAGTCGTTACATATCCAGAAGCCCTTTACATGATTGGTACAATCAACAATACAGACCAATGGAATCCTGCTGACAACTCAGTAGTTGCAAATGCAACAGAAGCTGGTAAATACTCATTCAAGGGTATTGACATCTATCCTGCTCTTGATGGTGGTGATTACGGTTACATCGCATTCACTGCAACTACAGGTACTTGGGAAGAAGTTAACCCAGTTCGCTACGGTCCTGCTGTTAAAGACACAGAATTGACAACAACTGCTGTTATCGGTTTGAACGGTGACACTTCATACAAGATTATTAGCGGTACATACGATATCGATATCGACCTTGTAGCTGGTACAATCACTGTAACCAACCAATCTGGTGTTGAAGAAGAAGCTATCGAAGCTGCTGCAGTAGTTGCCGGCAACGGTATCATCCGTGTTATCGGTGAAGCTCAAAGCGTTTCTATCTTCTCTGTTAACGGTCAAAACATCGTTACTAACAGTGCAGAAAAAGAATTTGAAGTTAACGCCGGCGTTTACGTAGTAGTCGTTGACGGTAAGACTGTCAAAGTTCTTGTTAAATAATCGATAATATATTATCAATTATAGATTTCGAGAGGTTGTCGGCAATCGACATCCTCTCGATTTTTTTAGACCAAATACAGATTTTATCAACCTTATTTATTACATTTGTAGGACTTAATTAAAATTGAATCTGTATGAAAAAATTTATTTTCCTACTAAGCATAATTTCTGTGCTTTTCTGCTCAGTAAGCATTGACGCAAAGAAGAAAAGCAATGTACTTAGCTTGAAAGACAAAAAAGTGGAAGTTTTCCTAAAATCGGGAGAAAAAGTAACAGGCACATGCTTGTCTGAACTGTTCCTTAGCCGTATGGAAAACGTAAAAATCAAAGCAGACGGTAAAGGTAAAGTAAAATACAAGAGCACAGAAGTGGATTCTATCGTGTTCGACAAGACTCAAACCATCAACAAGGCTCGTTGGGTGTTCGAACCTAAGAAAGTACAACGCTGGGCACAATTCGACAAATATTTCAAGACTCCTGTATTCTTGCTAAGAATCTACACAGGGAATATGATTGTAGGCTACCAAAGCCACTTCAACGAAGGCAGCAACGCTGGTGGATATTCTACTGCTGAAAAGGAAACATTCCACTACTATTACCAATTAAAGGGTATCGGTCTTCCTCAATGCTACTGGCAAAAATCAGACGGCAATATGCTTGAATTGGTTTGGTTGAAAAATCAATTCAAAAATTTCCCGGGCGTTGTAAAAGAAATCAACAATGCAAGATTGAGCAAAAGCGAAATTGACGATAACCCGGAAATGCTACTTCCCTTAATCGACAGAGGTATGCAAAACTAAGCAATAGAAAAACAAAAACGACAATACAAGGTGGTGCAACAGTACCACCTTTTTTAATGCCCATAGAGCGCATATCAGCATCAAAACGCATAATCTATCATCTAAAGAAAAGAAGCCCCCTATTAGGCGCACAAAGGACACAGACAGCAAAGGACTATGGGTGCTATTAACATCCTTGGCATATCACTCTGTCTTTTCTTTTAGACACGATGAGTATTGTATATTTTACATGGACTGATATACTAAAATCAAAAGATTGATGAACAGACAAGGAAATCAAGAGAAGTCTTTTTATTACTACTAATCATCGGAGGTTTTAGGTTCTAACACCACAAGAGAAACAGAGCGAGGGACAGGATAGACATTAGCAACTATGGAGTTGATAAGTTACTCCCCAAAAGACAGCAGACACTTGCATTAAATCATCATTGCCCCTTCCCTTTTTCATTTTCAAATTAAAGACAAATCTCGCCTAATAAAGGGCATTGATTACTTTACCTGACTATATTCCCCTGCGAAAGTATTATATCCAAATCCAAGCCAACAAGCAATGACATAATAGAAAACGACCAATATGCCATTCTCCGATATTACCCTATAAATGAAAAGAGTCGAACCCGAAGGTCCGACTCTTCCTTTATAAAATAGATTTGTTTACAACTAGTATTATTCTTGATCAGAATCCCACCATGTAGGGATAGTGCGAACCAAATCGTGGTTGTACCAACCTTCACCAAGTTCTGCAGCTCCAGGAACTTTAGCACCGATTGCTTCCAAGTTCTTAGTGTTGTAGTTCAATTCGAATGAAGCTTGTTTCCAACGACGTGGATATTTACCTAGAGGACAATATTTTTGACCTGTTGGGTTGTCATAGTAGAATTGAGGAATATCCCAATTATGATACAAATCACGATTATAATCGTTACGACGCATATCCACCCAGTTTTGGTTGCTTAGAGGCATAGACAATTTCTTTTGAGTCATGATAGTACCCATGTCAAAGTCCTTGGCAGCTACAACAGCAGCAGCGTATGCTTCCATTTCTTCTGCACTATGTGCTTGGAATGTAGGGATTTCTTTAAGTGCCTCATTTTCAGTAGCCCATTTAGCAGTTTGGTCTTCCATGAATTTCATGTTGGCAATCATACCTTCTTTACAAGCTTGTTTTGCACCATCAAGATTACCTTTGCGATACAAAGTTTCAGCTTTGATGAAACATGCTTCAGAGTAAGAAGCGACAAGAGCCGGGGCATCTGCACGACCGTAGAACATACCTGACATCATTGATTCGTCATGTTTGCTGTTACGACGATATAGAATATCAACACCACCTGCATAACCTGTACCACCACAAGTAGTCCATACATAGATAGTATCACCTTGACGTGTTGGAGAGTCACAATACCAGTTCAAAGTATTAGCATTGAATGAAGCAGCGTACGGGCCTTGTTTACTCAAGATGTCTGATTGCATATCAACACCTACAGAACGACGCCATTTACCATCTTTTGACCAAACTAAGTCAGCAGGAGAATTAGCAGATTTGCTTGAACGTACCCAAGGAATAATTTTGTTAGCACGAGGGTCTTCTACGAAGTTACCTTCAGCATCTTTAACAGTTTTTGTCAAGTTGTCAACTAAAGATTTAGTAACGTAGATGTTAGAGTTCATACCGATACAAGAATACATTGCATTGTAGTCAACCGGTTCGTTCCAACCAAGGATATCGTGTGACAATGTGTTTTTGTCTTCGTGAGGGATTGCAGTGTTATCAGCGTTTGATTTTTGAGCTTTTTCGATACAAGCCAAAATTTCTTCAGCGTCATATTTACCTTCCTTATAAGAACCACGAGGACCAGGTTGTTTTTTGTTCAAGTTGTTCAACCAACGAGCTTTCAACATGTAACACATTTTCAACCATTTTTGAGCATCACCACCGTTCCAAGAGTCACCTAATGCCAATTCAGCAGCAGGAACACCATTAACAGTTTCTTGTTGTTTTTGGAACAATTCGATAGCTTCGTCGATATCAGCCAAACAGCCTAAGTAGATAGTTCTACCATCATCATAAACTGGAGAAGGGTTAGCACCGAATGCATCGTTATAAGGAATTTCACCGAACAATTCAGTAAGCATCATGAAACCGTAAGCTCGGATCATCTTAGCAGCACCTGCATAGTGGAAAGCTCCGGCTTCCATTGCTTGGTCGTAAAGAGGTTTACAGTTTGAACCGACACAAGTAAAGAACCATTGTTGAGCATTCACTGCACGTGTACTTGAACCAAGTTGCCATTTAGCAGCACCACCTTCACGACCATTGTTACGATAGAAATCACCGCAATAGAAAGAAGTGTTAGAAGAAGTGATGTGATAGATGTGTTCCATATAGAACTGCATCCAAGGCAAACGCTGGTAGTATTTGGCGTCTGATGACACCGGTGTGTTAGGGTTGGTGTTTACATCCAACCAGTCTTCACATGCGGATAGCGAAAAACATAACGCTAATCCAAATATTATTTTATTAAATAGTTTCATAGTATATTTAAATTTTCAAGCTAGTGTTATTGTTTTTAGAATGTCAAATTTACGCCAAATGCGAAACTTGCAGTTGAAGGAACACCACAGTAGTCAATACCTACTGAAGAAGAACCTGTTACACCAGAACCTGCAGCAGCAACTTCAGGATCGCCGTCATAGTTAGAGAATACACACAAGTTATTAGCTGTAGCTGAGATAGAAGCACGTTTGATAACTTTTGTCTTTTCTAGCAATGATTTTGGCAATTCGTATGACAATGACAATGAACGCAATCTGATGGCATTAACTTTAGTCATGAAGTTTACAGTTTCATTAGGCAAAATGCTTTGATAGTAATTAGCGATGATTGTTCTACCGCTTGTTTCCTTACCATTGTACATGTAAGTCTTGTCTGCATCAAATGTATTAGTTACGAATTCACCTGCAGGGTTAACACCTGAAACAGAGATTGATTCACGATTTGCTGACAATTCGCTGACACCAGCAACTGTCATAGCATATTGTGTACCGTTGAATACGTGTCCACCGAAACGGAAGTCCCACAACATATTAAATGTAAAGCCTTTCCAAGTAACTGTGTTATCCCAACCACCAACTACTGAAGGTTCACGGTTACCAACTTCTTGATTACCCTTAGGGTCAAGTTTAGGCATTCCGTTGCCGTCCAATACTACGCGGTTTTGATCGTCACGTAACCATTTAGAACCAGAGATTGCCATGAAGTGTCCACCAGGGAATGAAGCTGCTTTTGCAGAACCAACTTGAACGTCAGTTACGTAAAGAACGTCAACACCTTCTAGCAAGTTATCAACTGTACCACGGTTACCACTCAAGTTAAGAGTTGTTTCCCATGTCCAATCTTTAGTTTGGATAGGAGTACCACCAATGCTCAATTCCATACCTTTATTATAAACGTCACCGGCATTAACTGAACGCAAGATGTAACCAGTTGCGTTAGATAGACGAGGAGTCATAATTTGGTCGTATGAGTTATTTGTATAGAATGCATAGTCAAATCTGAATCTGTCGTTGAAGAAACGCATTTCCAAACCGACTTCAGTAGATTCTGTGATTTCAGGTTTCAAAGCAGCGTTACCAGCTGTCCAATATTGGCTAACACCTGTCAAACCACCAAGGAATTCTTGTGAAGGCCACAATGAAGTTTCCAAAGCGTAAGGAGATGTATCTTTACCTACGCGTGCCCAGCTTGCGCGAACTTTACCGAATGTTACGATATCATTCTTAGGAATCAATTCTGAGAATACGAAGCTACCGCTGACTGCTGGATAGAAGTATGAACGGTTTTCTAGAGGAAGAGTTGATGACCAGTCGTTACGTCCAGATACTGTCAAGAAAATCATGTTTCTCCAGTCTGCACGGAATTCACCAAATACACCAACCAAACGTTTTTGAGTACGTGCGCTCTTGAAGCTCTTGTTATCAGGAGTTGCGTTATCAAATGAATAGAATCCAGGAACTTCAAAATTCCAAGCCATTCTGTAGTTAGACCAAGTACGAGTATCGTCTGTAGATGTACCTAACATTAAGTTCAAGTTGAAGTCACCGAATTGTTTGTTGAAGTTAGTCATCAAGTTAGTTGACAAATATTTGTAACGGTAAGTGTTTTCACTGTACATACCTTTTTGCCAAGCTGCTTTGTAAACACCGTCTTCAGCCAATTTCTTAGAGTCGTCTGTTGTATAAGAGTCGATACCCATACGATAGCTGATCCACCACCAGTCAGTAATGTCAGCCTTGATGCTGAAGTTACCAGTGAAACGTTCAGTGTTATCTTTCATTTCGTTCTTGTTAAGAATCCAGTAAGGGTTTGTACGTTCTTCAGTTACGTCCAAACGGTCACCGAACATACGATAACGAGAACCATCTTCGTTTTGATAATGTTTCATATCATCAACTGGAGACCAACGATATACACCTGTCATTGTACCATCACCGCTTGATCCGTAAAGACCTGCTGATGTCAATGTCTTGTTTGTGTTAGCTTGAGAATAAGCAACGTTTGCACCAAATGTCAACATTTTCCATTTTTGTTCACCGTTGAAACGGAATGTAGCTTTTTCATAATCAGTTGTCGGAATGATACCGTCTTGGTTATAATAAGAACCTGACAAGAAGAAGTTGTTGAATTTAGAACCACCAGAAATACTTAAGTTAGTATCCCAAGCACCACCTGTTTGGAAGAAGTCACCGATATTGTCATAAATAGGTTGACCATCTTTGATAGGAGCACCCCAAGAGTTATAACTGAAGTCGTTGAAAGTAGTTCCGGTATATTTACCTTTTTCATATTGGTCTTCAGCAAAACCTCTACCATATTTAGTTTGTACTTTTGGTAGGTTAGTTGCCCATTGAGTAATATATTTAGCAGATAGGTTAACTTCTACAGCACCTTCGCTACCTTTTTTAGTTGTAATGATAACAACACCGGCAGCAGCTCTAGAACCGTAAAGTGCGGCAGCAGCCGGGCCCTTCAATACTGACATGTTTTCAATATCTTCAGGGTTGATATCCATGATACGGTTAGATTGTGTAGATGACAATGAAGTTGTACCATCGAAAGCGGAGTTACCAACAGTGTTAGTTGAGTTATCATAGATAACACCGTCAACTACGAACAATGGTTGGTTATCACGTTCCAAAGATGTACCACCACGCAAAATGATTTGAGAACCAGCACCTGCTGCACCACCACCTTGTGTAATGTTTACACCGGCAATCTTACCTGCCAATGAGTTAATAGGGTTCGCATTCTTATTACGCATCAAATCTTCAGCATTCAAATCATCTACTGCGTAACCTAGTGATTTACGATCTTTCTTGATACCCATCGCTGTCACAACGACTTCGTCCAATGCTTGTGAAGACAATTTCATAGTTACTGTGATAGGAGCACCTGTCACTTTAACACGTTCAGTTTTATAACCGACAAAAGAGATTTCCAAAGTCTTACCGACTGCGGCATTCAAGCGGAAAGTACCTTCGGCATCTGTTACTGTACCGACTGTAGAACCTTTCACTAATACACTTGCACCAATTACTGGTTCTCCTGTAGAATCTAAGACTTTTCCTGTGATTTTCTTAGCTTGCTGTGTTGTTTGACTGATTGCAGTTTCACCGGCATACACGTTTGTAGGTATAGCCGTACCACCCAAAGCAAACAAAACTAATGGTAAACAATAAATTTTTTTCATGAAATAATGTATTTAGATTTTAATTGTTTGGTATCCAAATGTAGATATTAATTTACGATTTTTAAAGAGATACGTGTTAATATTTATTAAACATACTACATAACACCCTCTGTCTAAAAAATCAACAGTTAAAGCCTGTTAAATCTCCCTTTTTCGTTAACATTTACCCCAAAAGTATAAAAAAATCGGCGGATTCCGCTATTTTCCAAGCAAAATCCGCCAATTTATATACCTATAGGTAAGTTCTAAAACTTATAAGCTGTTGCGTTTTTAACACCTCTGATTCTCAAACATTCTGTAACTTGACCTTTTACTGTCAATTTCTTGCCGAAGTTTGCAGGGTTGTCCTTCAAGTTTACTGCATCTTTCACTGCTCCTGTAGGCAATGCAACTGCAATACATTTAGTAATATCCTTTTCATTTGGAGTATCTGCCAAAAGGACATTGTTGTTTTGTGCATTTTCAGCAGAGAACACTGCGTATTTTGTAGCATCGAAACTGCTTGAAAAACCTACGATGTAGCCAGTAGCCCATTTGTCAAAACCTTCAACACCTGTATTCACGTCAGCTACAGTGTAAGGTTTGGCTTCTGAACCGTCGCGGTCACCTGTATTAGGAACGTCTTCGCCTTTAACACCAACTTTGACATCATCCACGCACCAAGTAGCATAGTCGCCTTCTTTTGGAGCATTGTAGTGGAATGCGATATAAATTTTGCCTGTGAATTTTGACAAGTCAATATTGCCAGAATTTGCCCAAGGACTGTATTTTCCAGGTTCAGGAGTTGCGATAACTGCATCAAGTTTAGTCTTTTCAGCAGTTGCAGGATCGTTTGAGTTCAATACGTAAACGCCAAATGTTGACAAGTGGCTGTTGAATGGGTTCACTTGAGTTCTGAAACTCAAAACTTTTTCTGCTACCTTATCTATATTAATAGCCGGAGTAATCAACCAAGCGTCGAAAGGAGGAGTTTTGCCTTTGAATCCGGAAACAGATGCGTAAGTATTGTCACTGAAGTTCTTCAAGAACCAGTCTTTGTCTCCTGCCAATTTCTTAAGAGTCCAACCTGCCTCAACAAGAGACTTCATGTTTGCACCATAGCTTTCGAAATCTTCATTAATCATAGTAACGGCTGATGTTGAACTGAATACGAATTCGTCAGCTGTACCATTGTTGCCTGCGATACCTGCCATACCCAAGATAGTCTTGATACTACCTTTCAACATGATAGGAGAGCCCAAGTTGTCAGCATTGTCAGCCAAGTTAGCTTTAGCACGCAAAACTGAATTTTGAGGCAATTCGATAACCAAGCATTTCTTGATGTCATTGCATTTTGCATCGTCTGCTATTAATAAGGTGTTAGGCAAAGAGAATGGAGCAGCCCATTCAACGTCTGAATTACCGGCAACAACAGATTTGCCAGGAGCTACTGCACCTACGATGAAACCTTTCACCCAACCTTCTGCACTGTCCAAGCCTTTGATAGCGTTTTCAACAGTGTAAGGTTTTTGTTTTGAACCTTCTGCAGGAGGAGCGAATTGACAGTCATCATAAGAACGTAAAGTCAATTGCCATTTACCATTGAAGTAACCCAAGATACCAGTCACATTGCCAACGCCTTCAGGAAGCACTTTGTCATAGAAGTTTGCATAACCATTTGTGCGGACAATCATAGAAGCCTTGCCGTCAGTGATGTTGCGTGAAACTGTTTCTTTTTGTCTTGCGAATGTGTTCACACCGTCAGCTTCTTCGAATTGGATGTCGTTGATACGAACCAAACGGCTTTGCATTTTGATAATACCTTCTTTGTCTGAAGGAAGGTCGCTAATTTTAATATCCATTGGTTGCACCAATCCAGGGTCAGGAAGGCCATCCATTTGAACGTGCAATTTGAAGAATTCCAAAGGCATGAATGTAGTTTGCCATCCGAATTGGTCGCTGTAATCAGGGAAACCGAATTGTTGCAAACCTGCGAATTTACCGATATACATATCAGTAACATCAATTACAACTTCTTGACCCAAACGGTAAGTGTTGTAAAGGTTATTGGCGTTGATAGAGAAAGTAACGGCTGCACTTTCGTCTTGAACAACGATATTTTTGTAGATGTTGCCTGCTGCGTCTGAGCTGACTACACGGCCTTTGATGATCATGTGTTGGCCGTCTGCTGTAAGACCCACTGTATCCACAAAGTTTGACTCATCACTCCAATATTGTGATTTCATGTCAAAGATGCTTGTATTTGCTTCGATTGTTGCTTCAGGAACAATAAAAGGAGGAGTATCCCAATTATCGTCACAGCCTGTGATGCCGACAGCGGCAAAAAGCAACGCAGTAAGATATAATTTGATGTGTTTCATATCTTTATTTTGTATTTATTTTTATCAATTAATTTAATTAGAATCTCACGCCAATGTTAGCATAAATACGGATACCTTGTGCGTAGTAATATCTGTTAGGATATTTGGATACGTCGTATCCCTTGAAGTCGAAACGGCTTTGTTGGTAACCGCCAGTTTGAATATCTCTCTTGTTCAACAAGTTGTTCACACTTACGTTGATGTTCAACGAAGAGTTGCGATTGATATTCACCACCTTGCCCACACTTGCGTTAAGTACAAACGCATTGCGTAGTTTTTCTTGATTGGTGATTTCCTTCACTTTTTGCTCGTAGTTCTCTGCACCTACAAATGAAGCTAAGTTAGGCATATATTCGTGACGGATTGGAGACAAGTCGATATAAGCATCAGTCAAGAATGTACCGTTCAATTCAAAATACCATCTGTGAGGAGCGTTGTAGTTCAAAGCCACATTGAATGCAGTTTGAGGAGTTCCGCCAACATAGAAGTTTTTCAAATATACGGTTTGTGTTGTATCAGCACGCACACCGTTTTCAAAGCTTCGTGTACCTTTTGGACGGTTTTTGTATTGATAGCGTGAGAATGTTCCGGCAGCAGAAACAGTAAAGTCAGAAGTTACCTTAACGGCAATACCCAATTCAATACCTTTGTGAGTCTTGTTCACACCTGTCATGACGTAGTTGGTAAATGTTGAGAAGTTATCGTCATAGAATGATGAACGTTGGGTTGCATCATAGATGTTTGTCCAATAACCTGTAATCATACCACGAACGCGGTTGAAGTTGAACGAGTAGCTCAAATCAGCTGAAAGAACTTTTTCGTTTTCCAAATCAGCAATTACATCATCTTTCACACGTGGAGCAATGTAAACATTGTTAGCCATAGGAGCACGTGAACCGAAACTTGCATTCAAAGTGAAGAAGTTGTGTCCATCCACCTTATATACTGCACCTGCCTTAACCATAGCATTGCCGAAACGGTGCATATCGCCTTTACCGAATGAGTTCAAAGGTGAACGACCGTTTCTCATCTTACCGTCACGTTGGTATTGTGTGTAAGAACCTCTTACACCATAGTTCAAACTGAAATGACAAAGGTCAAGGGAGTTTTGAATCCACATGTTGGCAATGATAGAGTTAATATCGTAGTTGTAACCGAATTTATCGTCTTTGTAGATTTTGCGGTTAGGATTGTTCAAGTCGTTTTGAAGCATTTCTTCACTCCCAGGGAAATCGCGTTCAGCGAATTGGTCAGTATCTGTCCAGTAGTCACCACCCAACAAATCACGCATGGTCTTGTAATAAGTAGCTTGTGTATAGTTGAAACCTACACCTGCCTGCAAAGTCATTACACTGTTCAATCTGTGATTCAATGTAGAGTTGAAATAGAAATTCTTCTGGTTGCTATGACGGTTCTCTATAATATAGGTAGAACCACGGTATGGAGTACCCAATTTTTCAGACTCGTTCTTTGACAAATAGTTGGTCATGTACAAACGGTCCCAATTAATTTGACGGACACCGTTTTGATTGTCCCAATCTGCTTCAAAACCTTCTTCCGGATATGGAGTATTGTATTTCCACATATTAGTATATAGGTCAAATGCCTCTTGATTTTCTTTGTAGTAAGAAGGCAAATAACGATAGTAGTCAGGACGTGGATCGGCTGCGTTATACCAGTTTAATGCAGAAGATGAGTACATTGAGTAGCGTAAACCTGCACCTGTATTCAATTCTGTACCTTGTTTCGGTTTCCATACCCAGTTGATGATAGCGGTAGGGTCGAAAGATTCAACGATTTTCGCACTACGTTTGTCACCGTTTTGATAACCCCAGTTAGGGTTGTACATGTGAGTACCTACAAGTTCATAAACTTCTTCATAAGTAGCCGAAGATGTAGCTCTTTGTGTTGGAGCGCCCCAAATTGTGATACCCAGGCTGTGACGTGGGTTGAACACTTTTTCCAAAGAGGCGAACAAACCGCCTGAATGATAGAATGTACCTTCGATGATACCTTCTTTACTGTATCTTCCGATAGCTTGCAATGAGAATGCCCAACCATGCTCGTTCAAGCCTGTTGAGTATTGAATCATTGCACGGGTTGTATAGGCTGAGTTGGTGTAAGACAAGTTACCGCGGAAACCCGGAGCATAGTCCTTAGCCGATGTCATAATGTTTGTAGCACCACCAATTTCACCTAATGTAAAGCTGGAATTGTTGATACCCAAATCCACCGTACGACGTTTGAACGCTTGGTTCATACCGCCCAACATGGAATAGCTGAAACGGCCACGGATAGCGTCAGTAATTTGCACACCGTTGATAAACATTTGTGAGTATTCCGAATCGTAACCGCGCAAACGGAATCGCATCACACTGAAATCATAGTTTGCAGTTGAATAATAGATATTATCCGAAGAACCGGACAACATACCTATTGATTGGTCATTACCCTCTTCATCCTCCATTTGTTGCTCATCAAGGATAACGAGGTCTTCATCTCTACCGGCTTGACCTTTTGAACGAACGAGTTTCAATTCGCCCAATTCTGCCACTTTGTTAAGAGTAAGATTTACTTCCAAAGCGAAGTCTTCATAGCCATAAGCCAAAACAGTCAGCTTATCAATACCCGGCTTTGCGTTAGAAATGAGGAAATCACCGTTAGGACCAGCAGTAGCTGCTGCACCACTATCCAAAAGAATAGTAGCACCGCTCACCGGTAGTCCGTTATCGGCATCTACTACAGTACCCTTAATTTCGGTTTGTGCCGCTATCGGCATCACCGCAAGGATAAGTAGAAGTAAGAATAGTTTGATTCTCATAAAACTACGGGGGTTAAAATGTTAATATTTATTTCTTTAGTCTTGTCGAATTATTTCACTTCTCTTGCCAAGAACACTTGTGTTGGGAAGTGGTCGCTGTAGCCGTTCAAGAATACGCCGGCTGCATAGGTACGCAACGGATAGCCTGTACGGTCGCCAGTAGTTTGGGTCATGCCAGGAATATCATTGTGAACTTTACATTTGTAGAATTTCAAAGTTTTGCGGTCTTTGCCCAATAAATAGTCGTTGATAATAATTTGGTCGAACAAGTTCCATTGTCCTCTGTAGGCCAATGAACCGATACCTTTATCCAATACTGACCAGAATGGGTTGAACAATCCCGGTTTCTTCACGTCTTTTTGCTTTTTGACAGCGCCAAGCACCTCTGCGCAACTTGAGTTGAACGGATCGTCGTTTAAGTCACCCATGATGAAGATGCCTTGTTTTGGGTCGATATTCAACACTGAATCAACAATTTGCTTAGTCAAAGCGGCAGCGGCTTCACGCAAGTGGCGTGAGCGGGCTTCACCACCCAAACGAGAAGGCCAGTGGTTGACAATCAAGCTGACTTTTTCACCAGCCAACATACCAGAAACGCAAGTTTGGTCACGAGTACGGAAATCAGGCATACCTTCCACTTTCAAAGTATGATGTGTCACGTTCAAGACGCTGAACATACGAGGATTATAGATAAAACCTACGTCGATACCACGACGGTCTGGAGAGTCATGATGAATGATTTGATAGTTCAAGTCGCGGATTTGCTCGTCTTTCACCAAGTCTTCCATCACTGAACGGTTTTCAACTTCTGAAATACCAATGATAGCCGGGCCTTTCGGTGTTGCAGGAGTTTTCAGATTACTGATGGCATAGGCCATATTGTGGATTTTGCTCCAATATTTTTGACCATTCCATTTTCTAGGACCTTCAGGAGAAAATTCCTTGTCGTATTTTCCATTGTTATTGATGGTATCAAAAAGATTTTCCAAATTGTAAAACGCCACTCCAAACACCTGATAGTGTTTATTCTGTGAAAAAAGCACCGGGCAAGCCAACATTACTGCCAAGGCCAAAGCTAAGATTTTTTTCATTTCTACACCTTTTAGGTTTTATATTCTTAATTTTATTCAAATTTTAAAATTGGGCTTCAAAAATAAGCAAAATTTGTCATATATCGCACATGTTCAGCCGATTTTATTATCCCACTGCATTTTAGCACATACAGGAACACCAATAATTTACAATTGCAAATTCAATAACAATATTGCATTCTTTTGATAAATCTCCCGAAACAAGCTACCCATCGAACCTACAGCAAATTGTTAATAACTTTTTCCTAAAATGTTGAAAAAATCACTTGTTCAATTATGAGAATTATATAAATAATGAGTAACTTTACCATCTTAATAAACAGATTGTTGAGTTAATGGAAGAAAATATTTGCTATCACATACCCGCACTGCTCCCGGAGACCATCGAAGGCCTTGATATTAAGGACGACGGAACTTATGTTGACGTCACTTTTGGAGGTGGTGGACACTCTCGTGCCATTCTTTCAAATTTGGACGAAAACGGACGACTTTTGAGTTTCGACCAGGATATGGATGCATATGAGAATCGCATCCATGACAAGCGCTGGACTTTTGTTCATGGCAACTTCCGCTTTCTTTACAATTTTTTGCGTTATAACAACGCTACCGAGGTTGACGGCATCCTTGCCGACTTAGGCGTTTCATTCCACCACTTCGATGACGGCGAACGCGGTTTCTCGTTCCGCTATTCCGACGGTGCATTGGATATGAGAATGAACCAGAACGACGACTTGACTGCGGCAGTGATTCTGAATGAATATACCGAAGAAAAGCTGACCGAAATTTTCCGTCTTTTCGGGGAATTGAAGAATGCACGACGCATTGCATCAGCCGTTGTCAAAGCAAGAGCCGACCACAACTTTGCCACCATCAACGATTTGTTGGATGTGATTCGTCCGTTCATCAATCCCCGTCAGGAGAAGAAGGAACTGGCACAGGTGTTTCAGGCACTACGCATGGAAGTAAACCACGAAGTGGATGCGTTGAGAGAATTTCTCAACCAAACTTTAAAGGTATTGAAACCGGGCGGACGCTTGGCCATCATCACCTACCACAGCATTGAGGACCGTCTGGTGAAAAACTTCATCAAGAGCGGCAACATTGAGGGCAAAGTAGAAACTGACTTTTTCGGCAGACAGATTACCAACATCCGTGCCGTAAACAATAAAGTAATCGCACCGAGCGAAGAGGAAATCGAAAGAAATCCACGTTCACGAAGTGCAAAATTGAGAATAGCTGAAAAGATTTAAAAAGGACATGGCTAAGGAGAACAAAGGTAAGAAAGGAAATGCCATAACAGGCTTTTTTATCGGACGCGGGATATCCTTCAATTTCTTGAAGAGAAATCCGGTGCCCATCATCCTTATCATCAGTCTTCTTATGATTAATATCGGCGTGAAATTCACCGAAGACCTCCGCCGTCAGCAAATTCTCAACTACCGTAGCGAATTAAAGAATGTCAGAGCGCAATACATCAAAGTTTCAATCAAATATCAGAACAAGACTCGTGAATCTGAGATGTTGAAACGCATCGACAAGTTGAATTTATCAATCGGGATTCCTGAACAACCGGCATATAATTTAGACAAAACTGAAGGGGAATGAGTGCAAGCAAGAAAAGTTTAATGATTCGTTACCGCAACCTTCTGATTGTGATATGGTGCATTGGGGTTGCTATGTGCGTGCGTCTGTTTTGGAACACGATTGTCAATTCTGAGAATTGGAACAATCGCGTTGAACGCTACAGCAACATCACGACCAATCTGAATCCAAAACGTGGCAGTATCATGGATGCCGACCGCTACCCTATTGCCGTCAACATTGACTTGTACAACCTGTCAGTCGATTTGGGTGCAGGCTCATTCAAGGCCGATACCTTGAAGAAATACCTCAACCCTCTTTGCGACAGTCTTGCACTAATGGCTCCCGACAAGACTGCCAAGGAATGGAAGAAGTATATCACCAATCATTATAACGACTTTAAGGCAAGGAAGGATGCCATCGACAAATACAAGAGAGAGAACGAATCAAAGATTAACAATATCGGTGCTATCAAAGACAGCATTTCCAAACTGGAGAAGAAAATCAAATCATCTATCACTCCGGCACAGAAAAAAATAAATCAAGACAAAATCAAGAAGTTCAGAGCAGAACTGAACGACATACGCTCCAATTTGAGAAACCCACATCGTCACATGAAATTGAAAAAGGAATGTGACATCAAGGAATTGGCACGATTGAAAACATTCCCGTTCTTCAACAAGAAAAGCGGAAGAAAGACCATTGCCAAGGAGAGAATCGTAAAACGCATCAAGCCTTACGGCACATTTGCGGCACGTACGATAGGCAATACTTTCGAGAACGAAAGACATGAGATTCACGGAAGAACCGGTCTTGAAAGTTCTCTCGACTCTTTGTTGTTCGGAGTTCCGGGCAAGGCAAAGAAAATGGCGGTGTTGAAAAACAACCGATTCTGGGAAACTGAACCTGCCATCAACGGCTACGACGTGGTGACTTCCATTGACATCCGTATTCAAGATATTCTGGAACGCCAACTATATAATATATGTGTGGAAAGAAAGGCTGAATGGGGTACTGCCATTCTTATGGAAGTGGAAACGGGCGAAATCAAGGCAATTTCCAACTTGGACCGCATCAAAGGTACTGACGAGTTCCACGAAACTATCAACCACGCATTCTTGGGCTACGAACCGGGGTCAACCATCAAACCGATTTCCATGATGATTTTCTTGGAGGACGGTTTTGTCAATGTCAACCAACCGATTTCAATCCCAAGCAGATACCATTACCCGACAGCAGCCTTCAAACCTGTGACTGACTCTCACGCTTGTAAGACAGGTTATTACACCCCAATTCAGATTATCGAGCAATCCAGCAACGTGGGTATGACCCGATTGTTGGAAAGAAAATACAAGGCCGTTCCGTCGGAATTCTATGACCGATTGAGAGAAATTGGCATGTTTGACCGCTTGAACGTGGGCATCGCCGGTGAAACTCTACCTTTCTTTCCAAAATTGGGAACAAGAAACCGCGACCGCAGTGCTTTGGCAAGAATTGCATTCGGTTACAGTTCGCAAATTCCTCCTATATATACAGTTGCATTGTACAACGCCATTGCCAATAACGGAAAATTTGTCCGTCCTCGATTGGTGAAGGAATTATGGAGAGACGGCGTTTGCGACACTGTTTTCCCTATTTCCTATGTAAGGGAAAGAGTTTGTAGTGAAAAGAACGCCAAGATTCTACAACAGATGTTGAGAGGTGTTGTCTTGAACGGAACAGGGAAAGGTTTGAGAAACAACTTTATATCCATTGCAGGAAAAACAGGTACAGCCAATGTCATCGAGGGCGGTAGATACCTATATGGTTTGGGCAACAACCGTGTGTCATTCTGCGGTTTCTTCCCGTATGAAAACCCGAAATACACTTGTATGGTGATGATTTCGCGACCGAATTGTGGTGCTACATTGGCAAGTGGTATGGTCTTGTTGAGAACAGCTTTGGAAATGCACGCCCGCGGTATGCTTGACCGCTATTCCAACTTCAAGACGGAAGATGACAACAAGCCGAACGAAAGAATGAAGATTCATGCTCTAAATAACGACGAATTGCAAACTGTACGCGAAGAGGTCAATGCACGAAAGATGACCACCATTCGCAATAAGAATGTCACCGAAGGCACTCCTTGTGTAGAAGGTTTGGGACTTCGCGACGCCGTGGAACGTCTGGAAAGAGCAGGGCTCAATGTTTCGGTGGAAGGCATTGGCTACGTTTACAGCCAAAGCATTAAACCGGGCACACCTTTCAAACAGGGTGACAAGATTGTATTAAAACTTAGAAACGAATAAGTCCTATGAAAAAGCAGCTAAAACAACTACTGTCAGTTATTAAGACAGAGAACATTATTGGTTCAGTTGACAAAAACATATCAGGAGTGGAATGCGACTCACGCAAGGCGTGCCAGGACACTCTATTCGTTGCTGTACCGGGAGTGACAACCGACGGACACAAATACATCCCTAATGTCATTGAAGCCGGAGCAACAGCTGTTGTATGCGAAAACATACCGGAGACCTTGGTTGACGGTGTTACCTATATACAAGTAAAATGCTGTGCTTCTGCCTTGGGATTTCTTGCCTCTGAATGGAACGACAACCCTACCCAAAAGTTGAAATTGGTGGGTGTTACTGGTACTAACGGCAAGACAACCACAGCTACTCTACTTTACGAAATGGCACGTATGATGGGTTATAAAACAGGCTTGTTCTCAACCGTTTGCAACTACATTGAAGACCGTGCCATTCCTGCCACTCAAACCACCCCCGACCAAATCACTTTGAACAGACTGATGAAGGAAATGGTGGATGAAGGTTGTGAATACGCATTTATGGAAGTCAGTTCACACGCTGCCGACCAACACCGTATCGACGGTTTGCATTTCACTGGCGGTATTTTCACTAACTTGACTCGCGACCACTTGGATTATCACAAGACTGTGGACGCTTATCTGAAAGCAAAAAAACGCTTTTTCGACCTACTCCCTGCTTCTGCATTCGCCTTGGTGAATGTGGATGACAAAGCTGGCTTGGTAATGGTTCAAAATACAAAAGCGAAAAAATACACTTATTCTCTACGCTCGGATGCTGAGTTCCGTTGCGGTGTTTTGGAAAGCCGCCTTAACGGCACAACGCTTTCCATCAACAACCGCGATTTGGAAGTCTTGTTTACAGGTCGTTTCAACGCCTACAATCTGCTTGCCGTTTTCGGAGCAACCCGCTTGTTAGGTTTCGACATTGACGAAACTTTGGTAAAAATGAGCATGTTGGTTCCTGTGGCAGGTCGTTTCCAAACATTTGAATCTCCTAACGGATACACAGCCGTAGTGGATTACGCACACACTCCCGACGCATTGGTCAATGTGTTGAATTCCATCCGCGAGGTTTTGGGGTCAAAAGGCAAAATTATCACCGTTGTTGGTGCAGCAGGTAACCGAGACAAAGGCAAACGCCCGATTATGGCAAAAGAGGCATCTCGTTTGAGTGACCAGGTGATTTTGACTTCCGACAATCCTCGCTTCGAAGATCCTAACGAAATTTTGAAGGATATGATGGAAGGCTTGGACGCATCAGACCGCAAACACACCCTCCGCATCGTTGACCGTCGTGAAGCCATCCGCGCAGCAACACAATTTGCCCAAAAAGGTGATGTGGTGCTTATCGCAGGCAAAGGTCACGAAAACTATCAGGAAATTTGCGGAGTGAAACATCACTTCGACGACAAGGAAGAATTATTGAAGCTATTCAAAGACGAACAAGAAAAATAGAATTTATATAAGTTATGTTATATCATTTATTTGATTATTTTGAAGAATTGGGGTTACCCGGAGCAAGGTTGATGGATTATTTGACCTTCCGTTCCGGTGCAGCTTTGATTTTATCCCTATTCATAGCTACCGTCA
Source organism: Muribaculaceae bacterium (assembly GCA_020026215.1). Taxonomy (GTDB): domain Bacteria; phylum Bacteroidota; class Bacteroidia; order Bacteroidales; family Muribaculaceae; genus Limisoma. The sequence continues at coordinate 10,141 of JAHHQT010000013.1, read as the reverse complement.
TCGGTAGAAAAATTATCGACAAATTGCAGAAGATGCAAGTTGGCGAGGTAGTCCGCAACTTGGGACTTGAAGGACAGATGAGTAAAAAGGGAACTCCTACCATGGGCGGTATCATCATCATCATTTCCATCATCGTTCCGTGTCTTTTGTTGGGTGACTTGACCAACGTATATATGCTGTTGATGATTGTTGCCACTATTCTGTTCGGTCTTTTGGGATTCCTTGACGACTACAAGAAACTCAAGGAACACAATAAGGAAGGCTTGAAAGGCAAATTCAAAATCATCGGTCAGGTAGGTGTTGGTCTAATCGTTGGTTTGACCATGTATTTGAGCCCTGACATCGTTGTTCGTGAGAACATTGAAACACAAAATGTGACCAGCCACGAAATTGAAATCACCTATAAGCAAAACGACGAAAAACGCCCTATCACTACAATTCCATTTGTAAAGAGCAACAACATGGACTATGCGTGGTTTACAAAATGGATGGGCGACTATGCAGAAACAGGCGGATGGATTCTATTCATCCTTGTTACCATATTTGTAGTGGCAGCCGTATCCAACGGTGCTAACTTGACTGACGGTTTGGACGGATTGGCAACTGGTACATCTGCCATCATTGCCGTTGCGCTCGCTATTATGTGTTATCTGGGCGGGCACATTGTATATTCTTCTTACTTGAATATCATGTACATCCCCAACAGCGGTGAATTGGCGGTCTATGCCGCAGCATTTATCGGCGCATTGGTCGGTTTCCTATGGTACAACGCCTTCCCAGCCCAAGTATTTATGGGCGACACTGGCAGCTTGACCTTAGGCGGTATCATTGCCGTATTCTCCATCTTGATTCGTAAAGAATTGTTGATTCCTGTTCTTTGCGGTATCTTCTTGGTTGAAAACTTGTCGGTCATCATGCAAACTGCCTATTTCAAATATACAAAACGCAAATACGGCGCAGGACAACGCATCTTCAAGATGTCGCCATTGCACCACCATTTCCAAAAAGCAGGAAATTCTGGAATCGATGCGCTTTGGCAACACCCGATTACTCCAATCCCAGAATCAAAAATCGTGATTCGCTTTTGGATTATCGGCATATTATTAGCTATTTTGACATTTATAACTTTAAAAATAAGATAATGACTCGAAGAATTGCAGTTCTCGGTGGAGGAGAAAGTGGCGTAGGTGCCGCAGTACTCGCAAAAGTTAAAGGTATGGACGTTTGGTTGTCTGATGCCGGAACAATATCCGACAAATATAAAGCACGTCTTAACGAGTATGGAATCGCATGGGAAGAAGGGGCTCACACAGTGGAGAAAATTCTTTCAGCAGACGAAGTGATAAAAAGTCCGGGTATTCCATTGGATGCTCCGATTATTCTAAAAGTAAAAGCTAAAAATATACCGGTTATCTCCGAAATTGAATTTGCAGGACGATATACCGATGCTAAAATGGTCTGTATCACAGGTAGTAACGGCAAAACAACGACCACAATGCTTACCTATCACATTCTAAAGGATGCAGGTATCAATGTAGGACTTGCCGGCAACGTGGGTATGAGCCTTGCTTACCAGGTGGCTACAGTGAGACACGATGTCTATGTCATTGAATTGAGCAGTTTCCAATTGGACAACATGTATGAATTCAAGGCCAATATTGCCGTCTTGATGAACATCACTCCTGACCACTTGGACCGCTACGACTATAAGATGCAGAACTACGTGAATGCCAAGTTCCGTATTTTGCAAAACCAAACCAAGGAAGACTCCTTCATTTTCTGGGAAGATGACCCAATCATCGCAGAACAACTGAAACACATGGAAGTTGAATCCAAGAAACTTCCGTTCTCTGAATTTCACGAAGAAGGAGCATGCGCCTATACTGAAAATGACTTGTTGAAATTCGAAATCGATGAAACCAACAAATTCGAAATGCCAGTCAAGAACTTGTCATTGCCGGGTATGCACAATCTTTATAACTCAATGGCTGCTGGTCTGTCTGCATCCTTGCTCGACATCAAGAAAGACGTAATCCGCAAGGCTTTGTCTGACTTCGAAGCAGTGGAACACAGATTGGAATACGTCGATACTATCAACGACGTACGCTATATCAACGACTCAAAAGCAACCAACGTGAACTCATGCTGGTATGCTCTTGAAAGTATGAAAACTCCTGTTGTATTGATTCTTGGTGGAAAAGACAAGGGTAACGACTACTCTGAAATCGAAAAATTCGTGGATGAGAAAGTTTCTGCCATCGTCTGCATGGGTAAGGACAACCAAAAAATCATCGATTTCTTTGGCAAAAAAGTTCCTGTTTACGACACTCACAGTGTGACTGATGCAGTCAATCAATGTGCAGCCGTTGCAAAACCGGGCGAAACAGTATTGCTTTCTCCTTGCTGCGCAAGTTTTGACTTGTTCAAGAGCTACGAAGACCGTGGCGAAAAATTCAAGGCAGCTGTTAAGGACTTAAAAAAATAACCGACCATAATATGGAAGTAGAGAAAATAGAGAACACCACAGTTAAAAAAGCAAAGGGAGACAACTGGCTGAAAGGCATTTACGCTTTTTTATGCCTGATTTCCATTGTCGAGACATATAGCGCATCCAGCCGCGATATTAGCGACAATGTACTTACTCCTTTGCTGAAACAATTGGCCATTATGGGTACGGGAGTGGCTATCGTTTGGGGCGTGCAAAAAATCAACTGCGCCAAACTCCACCTGCCGTCACTGATTTTCTCTGCCATCACATTGGTTCTTTTGGTCATGCTGTTGTTCTTCGGACAATCAATCAGTGATGCCAACCGATCGTTGGACTTGAAGGTGTTTACGATTCAACCGATTGAAATGGCGAAAATTTCAGTTGTTTTCATCCTGTCGTTCATCTTCGCTTCCAGCATGAAACAAACCCGAACCAAGAATATGGAACGGACGGAGCCGATTAACCAAAATGGTTTTATCGCCTGTATCATCACGATAGCCGTCTTTGCCGGTCTGCTTTTCAAACAAGGTATGACCAGTACTATCCTGTTTATGGTCATCAGCTTTATTCTGATGATTTTAGGAGGAGCGACAGGACGACAATTACTCAAGATGATTGCCGTTTACGCATGTATTGCAGGGGCTGTATTTGCTGTCAGCTACATTAACAAGACCTCATCATTGGAGGAAAGTGGAGTGGCAGACAGTGGTTTCCGCGACGATACGTGGAAATCACGTATCAAGGACTTTACCGATGACTGGTTTGGCGAGCCATTGTGGAACAAGCCCGAGACTGGTAAGAACTCCCAAAAGATGCATGCCTATATGGCTCAAGCTCATGGATATATTTTCGGTCAAGGACCGGGACAATCACGAGAAACAGCTACTCTTTCATTGGCTTCGTCAGACTATGTATTCTCCATCATCATCGAAGAATGGGGATTTTTGGGAGGGGTAGTGTTAATTATGCTCTACTTTGGCATATTGTTCCGAGCAGGCAAAATAGCCAAGCGGTGCAGTCGGGCATACCCTGCCATGTTGACAATGGGTATGGCAGTGATGATTGTGCTCCAGGCCATCTTCCACATTGCCATTAACATTGGTTTGTTCCCTGTTTCAGGACAAACCTTGCCTTTGATTTCCAAGGGAGGTACATCCATTTGGGTCATCTCAATAGCATTTGGTGTGATGTTAAGTGTAAGCCGTACAGGAGCAGAAGAAAGTAAGAATGTTCCGGGTGTAATGAAAGCCGGTAACCTTCTTCAAGAAGAGGAAAAATAAAAAAATCATTAACGATATGAACAAGAATTTCAAAATATTGATTAGCGGAGGCGGTACAGGAGGACACATCTTCCCTGCACTATCCATTGCGAATGCCATCAAAGAACGCTACCCACAAGCAGAAATTCTCTTTGTAGGAGCAGACAACAGAATGGAAATGGAAAAAGTTCCGACTGCTGGCTACAAAATTATCGGTCTGCCTGTAAGCGGATTCGACCGAAAGCACTTGTTCCGCAATTTCAAAGTATTGTTCCGTCTCTACAAGAGTATGAGAATGGCAAAATCCATCTTACGCGATTTCCAACCTGATATAGCTATCGGTGTGGGCGGTTACGCAAGCGGACCAATGTTGAAAGTTGCTCAAAAGAAAGGGATTCCGACTTTGATTCAAGAACAGAACTCATACGCCGGAGTCACCAACAAACTTCTTGCTGAAAAAGCAGAAGCCATCTGCGTAGCCTACGAAGGAATGGAACGTTTCTTCCCTGCCGACAAAATTATCTTGACGGGCAATCCTGTCCGCCAGAACATTTTGAACTGCAAAATATCAGCTGGCGAGGCTCGCGAGAAATTCGGCTTGAAAGCCGATGTACCGACAGTTTTGGTAGTCGGTGGCAGTTTGGGTGCACGCACCACCAACCAATGCATATCTCACAATATCGATAAATTGGCAAAACAGAACTTCCAACTAATTTGGCAAACTGGCAAACTCTACGATGCTGATGCAAAAAAACTGATGGAAGAAAAGGAACCAGCCAACATCAAACAAATGGCGTTCGTTACCAATATGGACGAGGCTTACCGTGCAGCTGATCTGGTAGTGTCTCGTGCCGGAGCAAGCTCAATTTCAGAATTGCAGTTGCTGGGTAAAGCAGCTTTGCTTGTTCCGTCTCCCAACGTCGCCGAAGACCACCAAACCAAGAACGCCTTGGCTTTGGTCAACCGCAATGCGGCTGTGATGGTCAAAGATATGGAAGCAGAAGCTAAATTGACAGACGAGTTGATTGCGCTTTTAAACGACAAGACCAAACTTCAGACTTTGTCGAAGAATGTTGCCGAAATGGCTCTAACCGGTGCTGTTGACAAAATTGTGGACAGAGTTTTTGAGCTGATTAAAAAATAGCAAATACACTATGGACATAAAAAAATCATATAAAAATATTTATTTCGTCGGTGCCGGTGGTATCGGCATGGCTGCTTTGGTAAGATACTATCTTTCAAAGGGATGCAAAGTTGCAGGCTATGATAGAACCCCGACTGCGCTCACGGATGCCATCATCAGCGAAGGTGCTGAAATCAGTTTCGAGGAAGATGTGGAACTTATCCCTGACTATTGCCGCGACAAGGAAAATACATTGGTGGTTTACACCCCTGCTGTTCCTGCCACTCACAAGGGATTAACCTTTTTCCGTGAAAATGGATTCTGCATCGTAAAACGTGCCCAAGTCTTGGGATTGATTACTCACGATTCTCTTGGACTTTGCTTTTCAGGAACACACGGAAAGACCACCACATCCAGTCTTGCCGCACACATCTTGAACAATTCAAAGGTGGGTTGCAACGCATTCCTTGGCGGTGTACTTCGCAACTACAACAGCAACTTTATCCTCAACCCTAACAGCAAATATTCAGTGATTGAAGCAGATGAATTCGACCGCTCTTTCCACTGGCTAAATCCTTATATTGCAGTAGTTACGGCAACCGACCCCGACCACTTGGACATCTACGGAACTGAAGAGGCTTACTTGGAAAGTTTCGCACATTTCACCGAATTGGTACAGCCGGGCGGTACTCTGATTTGCCACACTGGTCTAAAATTACGCCCTCGCCAGAACGACAAGGTTAAACTATATTTTTACTCACGCAACGAAGGCGATTTCCATGCCGAAAACATTCGTAAAGGTAACGGTGAGATCGTGTTCGATTTTGTTCATCCAAACGGACGAATTAACGACATCCAATTAGGTGTGCCTGTTGACATCAACATCGAAAATGCCGTAGCATCCATTGCTGTCTGCCTGTTGGCAGGCGCCGAAGAAGAGGCTATCCGCTCATCGGTGGCATCCTTCATGGGAGCTAAACGCCGTTTCGAGTTTTGGTTGAAGGAAAAGGGCGAAAATGGCAAGGTGGTTATCGACGACTATGCACACCATCCCGACGAATTGAAAGCGAGCATCAAATCTGTCAAGGAATTGTATCCTGACAGAAAACTAAGTGTGATTTTCCAACCGCACCTTTACACTCGCACCCGCGATTTTGCCCCTCAATTTGCAGAAGCACTCTCTCATGCCGACGAAGTTTTGCTTTTGGACATCTATCCTGCCCGCGAACTTCCTATCGAAGGGGTAACTTCAGATTTGATTTTTAAGGATATAAATTGCAAAAACAAAGCACTTTGCAATAAAAAAGACTTGGTGAACACAATAAAAAATTATAATTTTGAAGTACTTTTGACAGTTGGAGCCGGAGATATATGCAATTATCTTCCGGAAATTTGTCGTGTTATAACTGAAAAGCGTTGAAGAAGTTTCTAATATACACATTTATCATACTATTAATTGCTTATATATCAACAGCTTTAGTATGGCCTAAACATTTCGCCGACAAAGCGGAATGTCAGGAAATGTATATATCAGTAGCCCAAAATGATTCCATCAACTTTGTCTCTCCGCAATTCATTTACAGTGAATTGAAGAAAACCGACTACAAGGTAAAGGGGGAATTTCTTGGCAAAGTGCAAATCGACTCCATTGAGAATTATTTCAAGGGAAAAGACTATATCGAAGACGCTGAATGTTATTTTATCGACAACAACGCCGTCAGACTGGATATCACTCCAATACAACCGTTCATCCGATTGCTGAGTGGCAACCAGTTCTACTACGTCAATAAGAAAGGCAAGCGAGTAAAGGCCGACGCTCAATATTTCATCAATCTTCCCATCGTAAAATACGAAGGAAAGGACAACTACAAATTGACTGAGCTGATACCGATGCTCGACTACATAGAAAACGACAAGTTCTTGCATGAGCTAGTAACGATGGTGGAAGTGGCTGATTCTAACAACATCTACATCATCCCCTGCATTGCAGGTCACAAAATCAACATGGGCTCGACAGAAAACTATCAGTCCAAATTCAAGAAGTTGCATCGTTTCTACAACGAAGTCCTTCGAGTAAAAGGATGGAATGCCTATGAAATGATTAACCTCAAATGGGATCACCAAATTGTAGCAACACGGAGAAACGCCAAATCACGTTTGAAAATTGAGGAATACAATCCCGAAGAAGAAGAACGTGCCGACGATTCCGAAACAATGGGCGACACTCCTGGAGAGGTGGAGACAAATGAAACAAAAACTACAAATTAGAATTAACACAAATCAGTAATATTCTCACGGGATATGGAAAACAAAAAATATATTGTAATTCTTGAAATAGCAAGCTCACGCATTTCGGCGAGTGCGGCAGTGATGAATATCGTCACTAAAGACATCACCGAGGTTTGCCATTATGAAGAAGAAATTAACGGTTGCGTTCGCTACGGAAGCATCGTTAACGTTGATGAAGTATATTCAAAAACAAATATTGTTTTTAAGAAGATAGAGGAAAACAAAAAAATCAATTCTCGCAAAATTGAAGGAGTATATATCGGCTTGGATGCACGCTCCCTTCACAACGAAACAAGAGATATTGAAAAAGAAATCAGCGAAGAGTTTCCTATCAGCGAGAGTATGATCAACAATATCCAAAAGGAAGTGGAAACCCAGTTCCAGGATGTTGATGTTCTTGGTGTTGTCATGGGCAAATGCGAAATTGACGGTAAGGAAGTCAGCAATCCGATTGGCTCTATCGGCAAGCACTTGTCAATTTCAATGAATGTCATTGTCTGCAAGAAACAAATTCTAAAGAATATTCAAATGGTGCTTAACCGTTTGAAAGTACGTCTTTTGGGTATTAACGTCACTCCGTTGGCTGTAGCTGATTTGATTCTTGGAGAAAAAGAAAAACAAATAGGTTGTATGTTGGTGGACCTCGGTGCAGACACTACAACCGTTTCAATATACAAAAACGGTCACTTGGCTTACTTGAACGTATTGCCAATGGGCTCACGCCACATCACACGCGACTTGATTACACTCAACATCATGGAAGATGAAGCTGAACGCGTGAAACGTTCATTCGGTCTGTTACCTGAAAGCGACATTCCGGAAACCAATTTCACTACAGCCTTCCAAAAGACAGATGCTGCCAACTACATCAAATCCCGTGCAGGTGAAATCGTTGAAAACATCGTCAACCAAATGAACTTGGCAGAAATTCCTGCCGACCAGTTGGCAGACGGAATCATAGCCATCGGTCGAGGCATGAGACTGAATGGTCTTACAGACATGTTGACCCACGTGTCACGCATGAATGTTCGCATCGGTAGCATTTCCGAATTTCCTAACGATGCCGACAGCCGCGACAGAATCCAATCCTTGGCCATTCTTGATGCTGTTTCAAAAACGACTACTGAATCAGATGAAGAATGTATGTCAATGCCTGTATTGCCTAAATTAGAAGAATTGTCTAAACTTCCTGAGTTGCCGCAACAACCGGAAAAGGACGAGAAAGAAAAAGAGTCCAAGAAAGCTGAACCAGACTCTAATTCTAAAAAGAAAAAAGGCTTGTTCGGTAGAATTACAGGTGCTATCGGTAGAGCGGTAGATACCCGATTGTACAATGACGACGACGATGATGACAACAAATAAAATTAAGGACGAGAATCATGGACATTAACAATATAGCAAACAATTCAAGTGTATTTCCTCCAGAACAAAGGAAAAACGTTAGTTTCAATGAAAACGGAAATCCGATTATCAAGGTAATTGGTGTTGGCGGTGGCGGCAACAATGCGGTCAATTATATGTATAACCTTGGCATCGAAGGTGTTTCATTTGTCATCACCAATACAGACCGTCAGGCTCTTGGTGTATCCCCTGTTCCAAACAAACTTTTGCTCGGTCCGACAGTGACTTGTGGTTTGGGTGCCGGCAACGTTCCTGAAAAAGCCAAAAGAGCTGCCGAAGAAAGCGAAGAAGAAATTGCAGAATTGTTTGACGAAGACACTAAAATGGTGTTCATTACAGCCGGTATGGGTGGTGGAACCGGTACAGGAGCTGCTCCTGTCGTTGCACGTATCGCCCGAGAAAAAGGCAAACTGACCATCGGTATCGTAACCATTCCTTTCCTATTCGAAGGCGACAGAAAGATTCTGAAGGCGCTCGACGGAGCAAAGGAAATGAGCAAATACGTGGATGCCATGTTGGTCATCAACAACGAACGTTTGACTGAAATATACAGCGACCTCGACTTTGACAACGCATTTAGCAAGGCAGACGACACTTTGGCAGTTGCAGCCAAGAGTATTTCCGACATCATCAACAAGGAAGGTAAAATCAACTTGGACTTGGAAGATGTCAAGACCACTCTTCAAAACGGAGGTACAGCCATTATATCAAGCGGTTATGGTGAAGGTGAAAATCGTGTTACAAAAGCCATCGAAGATGCATTGAACTCTCCATTGCTTAAAAACCGAGATATTCAATCCTCAAAACGCTTCTTGTTCAACCTTTACTACTCTCCTAAGGCTGAGCGCAAATTTATCATGGGTGAAATGAACGAAATCACAAAATTTATGACTAATTTTGCGCGTGATATCGATGTAATTTGGGGTAACTCATTTGACGAATCTTTGGGTGATAAGGTCAAGATAACTATCCTTGCATCAGGTTTTGACGTCAGCATGAACGGCGAATTTGGCAAAATCAATTTCGACAAGCCGGTTGACGAACCGAAAACCATTGCCGAAAAAGTAGAGGACAACGACAAACGTATCGCAGATGAATACGGTACTTCAAAAATAGCAGAACGCGACCAATTGATTGCGAAAAACAGATATATCCTGCTTGAGAAAGACCAAATGGATGATGATACACTCATCAACTTCATCGAAAAGAATCCAACCTTCAAACGTGGCAATGAAACTGCTTTGCGCGAAGAGTGGAAAACATTGGTTTCAAATTCAAAAGAAGATAAAGAAGAAAAGCCAACTCCTTCTTCAACAGGTGGCAACACCATCTTCTTCAGTTAGGAATTTGAACGTTGATATAGAATACAATAAATTAAAATATTATAATTATGAGTCTGTTTGATAAAGTAAGCGGTGATATTAAAGCTGCTATGCTAGCTCGTGACAAAGTCAGATTAGAGGCTTTGAGAGGTATCAAAAAAGAATTTATCGAGGCTAAGACAGCTAAGGGTAGCGATGGCGAACTTTCCGACGACAACGCTATGAAAATTCTTGTTAAAATGGTAAAACAACGCAAAGA
>JAHHQT010000121.1 GCA_020026215.1 Muribaculaceae bacterium | reverse complement strand
GCCATGGAGAAATCAACCGGGGTCATAACTTGGTTACCCATTTCAATGATATGGACTTCGCTGCCTGCATGATGCAAGTTTTCAGCCATTTCAATGCCGATGAATCCTGCTCCAATTACTACAGCTCTTTTGACTTTCTTTGTGGTAATGTAGCCCTTTATTTTGTCTGTATCGTTTACATTACGCAATGTGAAAATTCCTTCAATGTCTAACCCTGGGAAAGGAGGTTTGATAGCGTTAGCTCCCGGTGAAAGGAGTAGCTTGTCGTAACTTTCTTGATAAAGTTCACCATTTGCATTTTTGACGGTAATCTGTTTCTTTTCAGTATCTATAGAAATCGCTTCATTTCTTGTCCTTACGTCAATAGCAAAGCGTTTGCCAAACATCTCAGGAGTTTGACCGAACAACCGTTCGCGATCTTTGATTTGACCACCGATGTAATAAGGTAATCCACAATTTGCATAAGAAATATATTCACCTTTTTCAATCAAGATAATTTCAGCCATTTCATCTGCTCTTCTAATCCTTGCGGCTGCAGTTGCTCCACCTGCTACGCCACCAATAATAACATGTTTCATATATATAACTTTATTTATTGTCTAGTAGAAATATATTCCAATGGAAAATATGTGCAAATAAAATATATAAAATTGGAATACACAATAGTTTTGATAAAAAATAGAAAGTTATTTTGCAAAAAAATAGGGCGGACTTTGTGACTTATCGTTCAATTAATATAAAAAGCAGGAGATAATGACATTTCCCATTTTCTCCTGCTTGAGAAATAATCATAATTATTTGTGCTTACTTTTGCCACAAAAATAGACATTTAGTTTTTTTGTGGCAAATTTTGTGGCTAATCATGGGGTAAAAGTGAGTATTTTTGGGGTAAAATTGGGGTTTTGCTGAAATTTCATTAACATTTATTAATTGTGATTTTCTGCGGGTAGTGTGTTGTGGTATAATGTGTTAGGTGTTATATAAAACAAAAAGCGACTGACTTTCGTCAATCGCTTCTGTGATCCAGGCGGGATTCGAACCCACGACCCACAGCTTAGAAGGCTGTTGCTCTATCCAACTGAGCTACTGGACCCCACTTAGTTTTCCTCCAAAAAGTGATGCAAAGGTATAGGATAAATCTGAATTATGCAAGACTTTTGGGTAATATTTTTTAGAGTTCGTTCAAGACTTCTCGTATTTTCTCATACGTTGTAATCTTTGTAGGAACTAAGGGAAGACGTAGTTCGTTTTCTATAAAACCTTTAGCATTTAATAGGCATTTTACACCAGCAGGATTACCATCCACAAATAAAAGACTAAATAATTTAGTGAATTTATGATGGATGTTCAATGCACGGGTGTAATCACCTTCTAAAGCCAATCTGACCATACGGCTGAACTCCTTGGGAAACGCATTCCCAATTACAGAAATTACACCTACTGCACCTAAAGTAATTAAGGGGAAAGTAATACCATCATCTCCGGAAATTACCATAAAGTTATCAGGTTTATTTTTGATAATATCGTCCATTTGGGTGATATTGCCCGATGCTTCCTTTACTCCAATGATGTTGTCAAAGTTGCGCGCCAATCGCAATGTTGTTTCTGCTGTCATATTTACGCCTGTACGACCTGGGACATTGTAGAGAATGACAGGAAGCGGTGATGCCTCTGCGATTGCCTTGTAATGTTGATAGATTCCTTCTTGCGAAGGTTTGTAGTGGCAAGCACAACAATGTAGTCGCATCCATTTTGAATGATATATTCAAGAAGACGCGTCAGTGCTGTATAGTCGATTGATTTATCTTTTTTGAATGGGGTAATCAATGCCACTCCCATTCCTTTAAGATTCATATATCGTGCCATAAATAGTTTTCTTAGTTAGCTTCAAACATATCATGTTTGAAAATTTCTTTAAATTAGATTTCGTAGTCAAGGATACTTTTTGACAAGTCTCTACAATTATAGGTAGAAGACATTACCTCGCCATAGGCTCCTGCTGAATAGATTGCAATTAAGTCTCTACGATGGGAGATAGGCAAACGCTCGTCATTGCTGAAACAATCCGACGATTCGCAGACTGGACCAACAACGTCATAAATATCGTCAATCATAGAATTGTCTGCTGTCAGATTTTCAATATGATGATGGGCTTGATATAAGGCAGGACGAATCAAATCATTCATGCCTGCATCTATAATGATAAATTTCTTTTCAGATCCTTCTTTAACATACAAGACTCTTGAAATCAATGTGCCGCATTGTCCTACAATGGAACGACCTGGTTCAAAATGAATTTCTTGGCCTTCTTCGATTTTCAGATGGTCATGAAAGATCTTGAAATAGCCTTCAAAATCAGGAATAGAATTTTGTTTCGGATTGTTGTAATCAATTCCCAATCCTCCGCCTACATCAATGATTGTAATTTTAGCACCCAAATTAGTGATGATGCCTAAAATCTCATTAATTCGGCTGCATAATTTTTCAAACGGCTCTGTCTCTGTGATTTGTGAACCGATATGGAAATGGATACCGCAAAGGTTGATATTTGGTAGCGTTAATGCAGTCTTCACAAATGCAGGTATGAATTCCATATTAATCCCGAATTTATTTTCCTTTAATCCTGTTGAAATGTATTGGTGAGTATGTGCATTTACTTCCGGATTGATTCGAACTGCAATGTTCGCAACTTTGCCTTGTTTCTCAGCCAGTTCATTGATGTTCATAAGCTCTGGAATGGACTCAACATTGAAACAGAAAATGTTGGATTGCAGGGCAGAATTGATTTCTTTATCTGTTTTCCCTACGCCGGCAAACATAATCTTGTCAGCTTTAAATCCATTGTTCAATGCAGTGTCGATTTCACCTCCACTCACGCAGTCAACACCGAACCCATATTCTTTGATAATTTGTAGAAGTTTCGGATTGTAATTGGCTTTTATGGCATAATGAATGTGAAAATTATATTTCTCACTACATTGTTTTACAATATTCAAAGTGTCTTTTAGTAACTTCGTATCATAGTAATAAAACGGAGTCTCTAAATTCTTGAATTTGTCAATTGGAAAATTGGTCATAAATCGCAGATTTATTATTCAAATAATTCTTTGCTGAGTAAGCGTAATGCTTCCACTTTGTCTTCTTTACGAATCAAGAATGAAATATTGTAGTTGCTTCCACCGTATGAAATCATTCTTACAGGAATATCTTTCAACGCATTGATGGCTTTTGCTTCAAAGCCTTTGTTGTTCCATTCTAAGTCTCCGACAACGCAAATAATCACCATATCTTTGTCGATGGTAACAGTGCCAAATTTACGAAGATCGTCCAAAATATAGTCTAAGTTCTTTTCAGAATCAATGGTCACAGAAACTCCCACTTCTGAAGTGACAATCATATCAATTGGTGTTTTGTGAGATTCGAAAATTTCAAAGACTTTTCTTAGAAATCCATAGGCAAGGAGCATTCTGCCTGATTTAATTTTAATGGCGGTAATGTTGTCTTTCGCTGCAATGGCTTTAATTTTGCAGTTTTCTGAATGATTACCAATCAAAGTGCCTTTAGCTGCAGGATCCAGTGTGTTCAACAAGCGAACAGGTATGTTATTGAGTTTGGCCGGTTGAATGCAAGTTGGGTGAAGAATTTTAGCTCCGAAATAAGCCAATTCGGCTGCCTCTTCAAAGTTCAAGCGGTCAACAGGTTTGGTGTTTTCAACAAATCTTGGGTCGTTGTTGTGCATGCCGTCAATGTCTGTCCAAATTTGAACTTCTTCAGCGTTAATAGCTGCGCCTACCAAAGATGCTGACAAGTCGCTACCACCGCGTTGTAGATTGTCAATTTCGCCATAGGCGTTTCTGCAAATATAGCCTTGGGTAATGAATAAATCTGCATCAGGATGCTTGTCTAATAAATTGTTAAGCTTTTGTTTAATATATTGTGTATCAGGCTCTCCGTTTTTATCGGTTTTCATGTATTCCAAAGCCGGTAGCATTTCTGATTTATAGCCTTTCTCATGAAGGTATAAATTCATCATAACGGTTGACATGATTTCGCCTTGAGCAAGTATTTCCTTTTCTTCAAACAATGTGAAAACATCTTTTGTCAATGAACGAATATAATTGAAGCAAGCCTTGATTTCACATAAAGCCTCTTCTTTAAAGTTGTCTTCATTGTATAATTCTTCAATTGTTCCGAAATATTTTTTTTCAAGTAGATTTATTGTTTCCTTAGCGCCATCAACATTACGTTTGTATAGGTAGTCGGAAATTTCAATTAGTGTATTGGTTGAACCTGCCATTGCCGAAAGTACGACAATATTTTTTCCTCGTTCAGTAATCAATTCCGCTACATGTTTGATTCTATCTGCTGACCCAACAGATGTTCCTCCAAATTTAAGTACTTTCATTTTCTGTATTACGT
>JAHHQT010000120.1 GCA_020026215.1 Muribaculaceae bacterium | reverse complement strand
AAACTATATTGAAATAAAAGGCGCTCGGGTTAACAACCTGAAAAATATTGACGTTAAAATTCCCCGTGGGAAATTTGTCGTCATTACAGGTTTGTCCGGATCGGGTAAATCATCATTGGCTTTTGACACATTGTATGCAGAAGGACAACGACGTTATGTAGAAAGTTTATCTGCTTATGCCCGCCAGTTCCTGGGCAAAATGAAAAAGCCGGAATGCGACTTTATCAAAGGTCTTCCTCCAGCAATTGCCATTGAACAAAAAGTAAGTACACGCAATCCTCGCAGTACTGTTGGTACGACCTCTGAAATCTACGATTATTTGCGTTTGCTTTTTGCTCGCATTGGCAAGACCTATTCACCAATTTCAGGCAATTTGGTCAAAAGGCACACTATCGAAGATGTACTTAACGCCATGGCTCAATACGAGGAAGGTACACGTATGGCAATTCTTTCCGCCATTGACATGCCTTCTGACCGAGACGAAGCCACCCAACTTGCCATTTACCAAAAAGAGGGCTTTTCCAGACTTGAGAAAGATGGAAAATTCATTACCATTGATGACATTCTAAGCAATGGTGATTCCCAAATAGATTTGACGGGCTACAACCTACTTATTGACCGTATCAGTTACAAAAACGACACTGACTCTCTCAGCCGTATTACCGACTCTGTTGAAACAGCTTTCTTTGAAGGTAACGACAAATGTATTGTCAAAGTTTTCGAAGGAAAAGAAATCACAGAATTATCATTCTCCAAAAGGTTTGAGGAAGACGGAATGACCTTCGTTGAACCGACTGAACAAATGTTCAATTTCAACAATCCTTACGGAGCATGCCCAAAATGCGAAGGATATGGCAAAATCTTGGGCATCGATGAGAATTTAGTTGTTCCCAACAAAGCCTTGTCTATCTATGATGATGCTGTGGTCTGCTGGCGTGGTGAAAAAATGAGCGAATGGAAACACGCATTCATTCACACCGCTGCCCCTAAAGGTTTTCCCGTACACCGCCCCTATTACCAACTGACACACGAAGAAAAGAACCTGTTGTGGCATGGAGACAAAGATGTTCCCGGCATTGACAATTTCTTCGAAATGGTAAACGAAAATGTTTACAAGATTCAATACCGTGTCATGCTTGCCCGCTATAGAGGCAAAACAGACTGTACAGAATGTGACGGTAGCCGACTACGCAAAGACGCTTTGTATGTCAAAGTAGCTGACAAAAACATCGGTGAATTGGTAAAAATGCCGGTTTCTGAATTAAGAGACTGGTTCGAAAATATCAATCTTTCAGAAACAGAAAAAATCATAGGTAAACGCCTATTGACTGAAATAAAGAATCGTTTAAGTTTCCTTTGTGATGTAGGACTTGAATATTTGACTCTTTCCCGCCTTTCCTCTACCCTTTCGGGTGGTGAAAGCCAAAGAATCAACTTAGCGACCTCCATTGGAAGTAGCTTAGTCGGTTCCATCTATATTTTAGATGAACCGAGTATCGGCCTTCACTCCCGCGACACAGAAAAACTAATCAAAATATTACATAAGCTAAAACGATTGGGTAATACTGTTGTGGTAGTGGAACACGACGAGGAAATCATGCGTGCTGCCGACCATATCATCGATATAGGCCCGGAAGCAGGCCGCTTGGGAGGTAAAGTGGTTTATCAGGGCGATGTCAAGGATTTGCAAAAATCAGGCAAAGGATACACTGTCAAATATCTTACAGGAGAATTATCCATCCCTGTTCCAAAACCAAGACATTCGTTCAGAAACTATATTGAAATCAAGGGAGCTGCACAAAATAACCTAAAAGGAATAGACGTAAAATTTCCATTAGGCATTATGACCGTCGTTTCCGGAGTCAGTGGCTCGGGTAAATCAACACTTGTCCGCGACATCCTCTATCGTGGCTTATTGCGCCATTTTGGCGAAGCCTGCGATGCCCCAGGAGCACACAGTGAAATCTGCGGTGATTTGAAATTGATTAAATCCGTTGAATTTATTGACCAGAATCCGATTGGTAAATCTTCACGCAGTAATGCTGCAACCTACTTGAAAGCCTTTGATGAAATTCGCAAACTCTATGCAGAACAACAAGGTGCAAAACAAATGGGATACAATGCCGGATATTTCTCTTTCAATGCAGAAGGAGGCCGTTGCGAAGAATGCAAGGGCGAGGGCAAAATCACCATTGAGATGCAATTCATGTCTGACATTAGTTTGACATGTGAACATTGCCAGGGCAAACGATACAAACAAGAAGTTTTGGAGATTGAATATCGTGGTAAGAATATCAATGATGTCCTTGAAATGACCATCAACCAAGCCATCGAATTTTTCAGCGAAGACAAATCTTCTATCTGCAATAAAATCATCAAACGACTTTTACCATTGCAACAAGTTGGTTTGGGATACATCAAATTAGGACAATCATCTTCTACTTTGTCTGGAGGTGAAAACCAACGTATCAAGCTGGCATATTTCCTAAGCATGGAAAAACAAGAGCCGACAATGTTCATTTTCGACGAACCGACAACAGGACTTCACTTTCACGACATCAACACCCTATTGACATCTTTCTCACGCTTGATTTCAAAAGGTCATACTATTGTGATTATCGAGCATAACTTGGATGTCATCAAATGTGCCGATTATGTAATTGACATGGGACCTGAAGGTGGTAATAAGGGAGGTATGGTGGTATGTTGTGGTACACCTGAACAAGTTGCAGAATGTGAACAAAGTTATACAGGCAGATTCCTGAAAGAAAAATTGAACGGCAAATAAAAGATGACAAAAAATAAGGTTTAAATCTTATATTAATTATCTTTGTATTTTAATTCGAATTGAATGGAAAAACAACTAAATATAAACAATGCAACTTTCAATTATAGCGTAGAAGGAGAAGGGCTCCCCGTTATTTTGATGCATGGCTGGGGGTGTAATTTGACCACCCTTGCAAGCATCCAAAATATACTTACGCCATTTTTTAAAGTTTACAATGTTGACTTCCCCGGATTCGGCAAAAGCACAGAGCCGAATTTTGTTTGGGGCGTTGAAGAATATACCCAATTAATGGAAGAATTCATCAAAAGAGAGAACATCAACAATCCAATTATGTTAGGACACTCTTTTGGCGGACGTGTGGGTATTCTTTATGCTTCAAGAAATGAAGTACGAAAATTAATATTAGTGGATGCTGCAGGGATTAAACCTCGTCGTACACTCAAATACTATTATAAAGTTTACACCTATAAGTTGGTAAAACATTCATTGCCAATTTTATTTGGAAAAGCGAAAGCTGAAGAACTGCTAAACAAATACCGCGCAAAAGTTGGCTCAAGTGACTACTCACAAGCATCTCGAACCATGCGCGCCATTTTGAGCAAAGTCGTAAACGAGGATTTGAAGCACGTCATGCCAAGTATCAAATGCCCTACTCTTCTAATTTGGGGAACTGAAGATACTGCAACTCCGATTTCAGACGCACGAAAAATGAACAAACTAATTCCTGATTCAGGATTGGTAGAATTCAAAGGTGTAGGACACTATAGTTTCTTGGACAATCCTTACCAATTCAGAGCGGTCATCAATAATTTTTTGGAAAAAGACAAAACACAAAAATAGAATATGGAAACAATATTTATCAGCATATTGTCAATTGTTGCAGCCATATATTTAGGCTACACATATACTGTGGACTTGCAGATGATGCAACAAAATTCATACCGTAACAACCGTTATTTCAAATGGTGGAAAACCAACAGCAACTATGGCTCTGTTTCAAGATTGATTGACTTGGCTATGTTGTTCTTGCTATTATCTAATTTTCCACAGAAATATATCTACTTGTGTATCGCGTTTGTATTGGGAGTAAAAATCTACAAATTGGCAACTACCAAATACAAGAAGCCATTGGTATTCACCAAACGTGTATGGCGATTGTTCATCACCATGCTGATAATGTCGTTATTGTTTGTTGTTGGCGCATTCATTGCCACATCTGCATTACACGCAATTCCTGTAGCCATTATGACTCTTTGCGTTATTTCTTGGGCAATTCTTACTGCATCAAATACAGCCATGCTACCTGTTGAAAACAGCATTAATCAAATGTATTTCAATGATGCGAAGAATTTGCTTAGCCAAATGCCGGATATGAAAATCATTGGTATTACAGGCAGCTACGGTAAGACAAGCACCAAACATTATTTGAATAGAATCCTTAGCGAACAATTTGATGTATTGATGACCCCGGGTAGTTTCAACACTCCAATGGGGGTGGTTCGTACAGTTCGTGAAATGATGAAACATTACAATAATGTGTTCATTGTTGAAATGGGTGCTAAACAAGTTAGTGACATTAAGGAAATCTGCGATTTAGTTCATCCTGAAATCGGAATTGTTACTGCTGTTGGTGAACAACATCTTGAAT
>JAHHQT010000119.1 GCA_020026215.1 Muribaculaceae bacterium | reverse complement strand
TAAATTGAGTCAACAATTCAATTGCCTTTTTAGGAGATTCCTTATAAAGTTTCATGGCTTCAGCCTCAACTTTTGCAGTAGATTCAATGTAACTGTTTTCAAGTTGAGATTGAACTTTCTTCACTTCTGGGAACATTTCTGAATAGCGTACATAAGTTTGGTTGGCAACGAAGTTATTTACCCAAAATGCAGATGTCCAAGAGAAAGTGCAGAAATCACCATTACCCACACGGAAACATTCAGGAACTGTAGTAGTTGAGCAATAGATTGGGTTATAGACAGCCATTGAACTGTCATCCACTCCAAACCAAAGAATACCACCGATAGCATCAGGCAACCAGCTACGCATTTGAGCTACCAAAGTAAAGCCTGTTTGTTGAGTAGCAACCGGACGTTCGTTAATATACTCGATTGAATCGCATTTCCAAATCAAAGGAGAAGGGCGATAAGGAGAAGCCCAGGGACCTGCTCCAGGATCTTTAGTCATGTCCAAATCAGTACCATCAAAACGGTCGCGCATATTGGCTTGCATATCTTGTACGCTCAATTTTCTGTTTGGTTTCACAAACAATGGGAAAGGCTCTCCACCGTCACCCATAATGTATGATTTGTATTCATCCATTCCGTCAACATATTTGCGGAATACAGACCAAACACGTGCTTCACAACCGCGAATGGCAATATAGTCAGCTACAGCATAGGCTTTGGAGAAACTAAAGTCTTCGTCTTTACCATTGAAGTAACCCATTTCACGAGCGAATGAAACAACGTCGTCTGAGTACATCCAGTTTTCCTTATCCTTAAAATTGATTTTATGGATACGGCTGTGGTTGGCATGACCGCTGATGCAATCATCAGGAACGCGGGCAGCTACCCAAACAGCTCCTTTGTTTTTAGGACCTTTCGGACACATTTCCATTATCCATACTTCGTTAGGGTCTGCAATAGAGAATGATTCGCCACCACTATAGTAGCCATATTTTTTCACCAAGTCAGTCATTACCTTAATGGCTTCGCGAGCTGTTTTTGCACGTTGCAAAGTGACATACATCAATGCACCATAGTCAATGATACCTGTAGTATCAGCCAATTCGTGACGAGATTCCCAAGTTGACTCCGTAATCGCAAGTTGGTGTTCATTCATATTACCAATAGTGGCGTAAGTATGTCGCACTTGTGGAATTGTACCCAAAAATTTACGAGTATCCCATTCATGAATATCCAATGTTGCACCCTTAGGATAGTCAGTAGCCTTATTTTGGTAAAGTTCGCCATACAATACGTATGAATCAGCATTGTAACTAATCATTGTTGAGCCGTCAACAGTAGCATTCTTACCTGCAAGAAAACCAGTACAAGCATCAACACGAGCAACAGATAAAGCAGCCAAGAACAATGCTGCCAATATCGATTTTGTTCTCATAACTATTATATTTTAATTTTTATTTATTTGCATTCGTAAGCCACAGTAAGCAATTTGTCATCACCAACACTCACTGTAGTTAATTTGTATTCTCTGCCATAGGCTGTAGCTATGTATTCATTTTTCCTGTTGTCGTCACTGACAGCAGACAAATGAAGTCGGATATCTTCCTTGAAATCCACCCCTTCTTCAGGAATTACCTTAAAAACAGCTTCCTTGGCAGTCCAAGCCAAAGTATGCAATTTCACAGACGTTCCGATAAATCGCAATTCCTCACTTGAAAATACACGTTCGCGTACTCGCAACACACGGTCGCTGATGGTTTCCACATCTACGCCTGTCAATACGTCACCGCTGCTGACTGCCCCCATCCCCTTGCAGTGAGAGATACTGATTGGAGGAAGAGGCTTGCCGTCTTTTTCCAAATAGGGAGCACCCGAAGGCTTATGCTTCAAGACTGAATCAATTCCAAATAATTCCTTCAACAGACAACCAACGGCAAAACGCTGTTGATGTACGTTATCCTGACGTACATTCGTTACGCCGAAACGAGAATCGGAAGCAATGTCCAATACGGATGGGATTTCGCAATAGGCAGCAAAAATACCGTTCTCAAATTCGACTTTAGTATATTCCATGTTAATTCTTAAACTTTAAATTATTTATCAAATGTGCGACGTCTTTATTCAAATAATTAATCGCAGGAGCAATGGAGTCGTAATTGAAAATCCTGTCCATTACCACAACACCCGACACTACATTCCGACAACTGTCAGTTGCCACAAAATGTACTGGAGTTGCGCAATTTTGCTCACTGTAAACTATAACCGCACTACAATTATTTTCTATATTGTTAAAACGATAGGTATCAGCAGAAGCCTCTCCCAAATCCAAGGCAATACGTGCATAACGTCTTTGCAACATGGCATTCAGGGAATCCTTTGGAAGGTTCTTGGCAAAGGAACAATATAAGGTAGCTGAATATTTATCGTAACGTAGGGAAAAACCTGAGTTTTCTGTCTCTAAATTTTCTGTATTCAATTTGGCATTCTCATTCACCTGGATATTGAACGGTGAATAAACACATTGATAAGTGGTATCGTATTGCAGTTCCATACGCGGAAATGCTTGTTGGCGCGGAATAGAAACCGATTTTTCGTTTTTACAGCCAAAAATACAGATCGCAAGCAATATGCTAACAAATACCAAATTTAGTCTCCAGGAAATCATTAAATCTCTTTGACGCGCCATATTTATTTATCAGTTTTATCTGTTGATGAAGCCAATAATTTCACCTTTACCGAGTTAATCCGATGTTTTGTCACATCATCAACAAGGAAACGGCAACGTCCGTATTCGATAATCTCTTTGTTTTTAGGAAAATCGTGTTTTATATTCAATAGTAATCCAGCAATCGTTTCAGAATCTTCCTCAACATCGCTGAACTCATTTTCGTCAATACCGGTCACACGGAAAAAGTCGTTCAACTGAGTTTTGCCTTGGAACAGGAAAGTATCATTTGACAAACGAGTATAGAAAGATTCTTCATCATCGTATTCGTCATTGATTTCTCCGACAATTTCTTCCAAAACATCTTCCAATGTCACCAGACCTTGTGTACCGCCGTATTCGTCCACCACAATTGCCATGTGGATTTTACTCTTACGGAAGTCCTCCAAGATATCATCAATCATTCTCGTTTCGGGCACGAAGAACGGATCTCGCAAAAGTTTGTGCCAGTCAAAGTCCTTATTGGTCTTGTTCAAATAAGGCAACAAGTCCTTCGCATATATTACGCCCTTCATGTTATCCTGATTTTCAAGAAAAACAGGCATACGGGAATATCCTGTAGTTTTTATCAACTCCAACACTTCATCGAAGGTACAATCCCAATCCACGTCGGAAATATCCACACGCGGAGTCATGATTTCCGAAACGGTCTTACCTCCGAATTTCAGAATTTCCTTCAACATGTTCTTTTCCTTACCTTCTTCTACGTCAGTGATTTCAAGTGCTGTTGACAAGTCATCCAACGACAAATCCTCTGACTTCTTGGTCACAACCTTATTCACCAAACTTGTACTCTTGGTGATTAGTCGGGTCACCGGGCCAAAGAACTTCGAAATGGAAAGCAGTCCGCTTGAAGCGAATTTCGCCCATTTCAAATTGTGATTGTTGGAATATAACTTAGGAAGGATTTCACCAAACAATAGCAACAAGAATGTCAAGACTACTGTTTGAAAAATGAAGTCAACGATTTCACTATGAAAGACAAACAAATTAGTCATTACATAGTTACACAAAATTACAATACCGACATTAACCAAATTATTGGTAACCAGCACAGTAGCAAGTAATTTTTCGGGATCTCCTAATAGAGTGGTAATTTTTTCTCTAGTATCTTCTTGTTCAATTGAATCGACATCATTTTGTGTCAATGAGAAGAAAGCTGTTTCGGAACCGGAAATAAACGCTGAAATCATCAAGGCACACGCAGCTACAATCATTGCAACTATCTCACCTATGCCGGGAGTGTTTATCATAAATAAATCAGATGTCGCAGATTCAACGTTAAGGATGATGTTTAAAATACAAAGATATGGGTCTGAGTCCAAAATTTTATAAATTAGTTTAACATAAATCAGACATTTTTCCTGTCTAATTGTGTGCAAAGATAATTAAAATTCTTCATATCACAATTATAGAAAATACTTAAAATATAGATTATGCCCATCTTGAAGACCTTTTAATTTGAAATTAATTACTATTTTTGCATCTTAATTAATTTGTAATTTAAATGAAAGAAATTTGCTGTATAGGCCACATCACTACTGATAGAATCATAACACCGGCCAGCACCACAATCATGCCGGGTGGCACTGCATACTATTTTGCACACGGTATGCAACACTTGAATAATGGCAAAGGTTTCAAATTGATCACTTGTGTCACTGAAGACCAAATGAATGCCGTTACAGAACTACGAGAAAAAGGAATAGATGTAGAAGTGATTCCTACAGAAACTCCTGTTTTCTTTGAAAATAAATATGGTGAAAACAGTAACAACCGCACTCAACGCCTACTTTCTAAGGC
>JAHHQT010000118.1 GCA_020026215.1 Muribaculaceae bacterium | reverse complement strand
ACTCTGGACGTAACAGAATCGTTCGTAGAATGTTTGAATCTCTTGGTTACCGAGTAACAAAATTGGATAGAGTTTATTTCGCAGGCTTGACTAAGAAAAACTTGCCACGCGGAAGATGGCGTTACTTGACTCAAGAAGAAGTGAACTTCTTGAAACAAGGTTCATTTGAATAAAAATAAACAATAATATTAAAAATAAATCATTCTCCTTTGTTGCTGAACGGTGATAAAGGAGAATGAAATATAAATTAATCATGAAAAGAACTACAATTGCTAACATTTGGGATCCTAAATTGATTAACACCCAAGTAAGCGTTAAGGGATGGGTAAGAACTCGTCGTGGAAACAAACACGTTCAATTCGTTGCTCTTAATGATGGTTCCACTATCAAAAACATCCAAATCGTTTTTGATATGGAAAAATTCAGTGATGAAGACTTAAAAGGCATCACTACAGGAGCCAGCCTACATGTCATTGGTCAACTTGTTGAATCTCAAGGTAAAGGACAAACAGAAGAAATTCAAGCTGAAAAATTAGAAATATACGGTACTGCAAATCCTGAAGAATACCCTCTTCAAAAGAAAGGTCACACTCTTGAATTCTTAAGAGAAAAAGCTCACCTACGCCCACGTACAAATACATTCGGTGCAGTGTTGAGAATCCGTCACACTTTGGCTTTTGCAATCCACAAATTCTTCAATGAAAGAGGGTTCTTCTATTTGAACACTCCGCTTATCACATCAAGCGACTGCGAAGGTGCTGGTGCAATGTTCCAAGTAACAACTCTTGACTTGAACAATCTTCCTAAAACTGAAGACAACAAAGTAAACTACGCAGAAGACTTCTTTGGCAAACCTGCAAGTTTGACTGTATCTGGTCAATTGGAAGGTGAACTTGGTGCTACAGCACTTGGAGCGATCTATACTTTCGGTCCAACATTCCGTGCTGAAAATTCAAATACTCCTCGCCACTTGTCAGAATTTTGGATGGTTGAACCTGAGGTTGCATTCAACGATATTAAAGACAACATGGATTTGGCTGAAGAATTCATCAAATATTGTATCAACTACGCATTGGAAAATGCTAAAGACGATATTGAATTCTTGGCTTCTATGTACGACAAAGATTTGATTGAAAGATTGAAATTTGTTGTTGAAAACGAATTCATCCGCTTACCATACACAGAAGGTATTAAGATTTTGGAAGAATCAGGACACAAATTTGACTATCCTGTTTATTGGGGTGCTGACCTACAAAGCGAACACGAACGTTTCTTGGTAGAAGAACACTTCAAAAAACCAGTAATCTTGACTGACTATCCAAAAGAAATCAAAGCATTCTACATGAAGCAAAACGAAGATGGCAAAACTGTTAGAGCGATGGACGTTTTATTCCCGAAAATCGGTGAAATCATCGGTGGATCTGAACGTGAAGAAAGCTACGAAAAACTATTGGCACGTATCGAAGAATTGGGTATTCCAATGAAAGATATGTGGTGGTACTTGGATACTCGTAAATTCGGTACAGTTCCACACTCAGGCTTTGGTCTTGGTTTCGAACGTTTGGTATTGTTCGTTACTGGTATGACTAACATCCGTGACGTTATTCCATTCCCACGTACTCCGAACAACTGCGAATTCTAAAAAAAACAATTTAGATAAAGCCACAAAGCGCGATAAATTTAATATTTATCGCGCTTTTTATATACATCAATAGTATTTACTACAAAAAAATAATTCAGATTTATTTCTGATATAAATCTATTATACAATATAATTTTGAATTCAAAGATGGTAGAATTCAAATAGGCTTAGCAAATTATGGGAAAGCAAAGGGCGAAAATGAAAAATTTCCGCCCTTTACCTATTTTTTATATAAATGAATTTTCTTAAAACGCCTCACCAATACTAAATACAAAGCCACCTGTATTTTTACCGAATCCATAATCAATACGACCGTTCAGATTATGCTTTAGTTCAACACGCAAACCGATACCCCAGTTCGGCAAGAACTCATCCAATCTTAAATCATGGTAACCTTGGAATACATTGGCTGTTCCCACCCATAGGGCAAAGCCCAAACGGTCATAAACGTGCTGACGATACTCGAACTGTCCGGATAGCATACAATTATCAATATATCGACCTGCATAGTAACCTCTCATTCGAATACCTCCTGCACCCAGAGATTCACGCAATGACCATGGAGACTCAGGGCTATTGTAACTTGCATAAAGGTCGAAAGCAAACATTGCTCCTTTCCACATACGCAAATAATAATTATAAATTAAACTTGCATTGAATAGAGTTCGGTTAAACGAGCTCAAGAACTGAGGACGGACAGAACCCTTCAACTTCACATACATTCCCTTACGCGGGTTAGGAATAAAGTCACGTGTATCATATTGGAAAGACACCCCCAATCCTGTAAAGAAATAGTGATCGTCCTGTCCTCCTAAATAATCCCAATTATCAGCTTCCAGGACATGACTGAAATTAATATCAACAGCAGCACCTAAATAAAACGGACCTTTCAACCGATAAACCAAATCGGTATTCAACTTCAACATCTGGCGCGTATAACTGATTTTCGGATTCACTGCACATGCATCATAATTGATACCCCAAAAATCCAATGGAGAGTATGCAAATTCCAATTTATAAGAAAATCTCAACTTTCTTCCCGGGAATAAGTTATTACCATTTGCCACCAATGAGAATAGCCCATTTAACGTCACATTACCGATTAATGTAACATCTGATGGAGGCATAATAGAATCTGTCTTGTCCAATCTGTATAAACCTGTCGCACCGCCACCAATACCGAAACTACCCTCACGGGTATAGGATGGCATCACAATGAAACCGACATCAAATTTCTTGTCAAAAGTATGGTCCTCATTTCCCAAAACGAGTCCATCCAGATAACGGAGAAACTTTGTATCTTTCTTGAATACCTGAGTAAAAGGGCCTCTGAACATTTGAGGCTCTTCTTTAGGTGCTTCTTGTAATTTCGTGATTGGAGACAACAGGCTATCTACATTCAAAGAATCTGCTGGAATAAAGTCTTGAGCTGACAATCCCATCGGAACAAAAGAGAGTAGAAGTATTGCTAGTAAAAGCTTTAATTTTAATGTCATAAACCTATTATCTAATTCAGTACAAAATTACATCAAAGGTTTAATATAGCAAAACGGTAGTTTTAATTTAGAGGAATTTTCGTTAAATTGAACAATTATGCGCCCAAAAAGGATAATAAAGGCAGACAATCTGAAGAATGCCTGCCTTAAAATATCTTAAATTTGTTCTAATGCCTGTCTCAAATCTTCAATGATATCATCAACATTCTCAATTCCTATTGACAACCTAATCAAATCAGGAGCAACTCCGGCTTCAATTAATTGTTCGTCTGAAAGTTGACGATGGGTATGACTTGCCGGGTGAAGGACACAAGTTCGTGCGTCAGCCACATGAGTAACAATAGCTATGAATTTGAAATTATCCATCAATTTGGCAGCATCATCACGAGTACCTTTCACACCAAACGCCAATACACCACAAGAACCATTTGGCATATATTTTTCAGCCAAAGCATGGTATGGATCATTTTCCAAACCGCAATATTTTACCCATGCTACCTTTGGATGTGCAGACAAGTATTCAGCAACCTTTTGTGCATTTTCGCAATGTTTAGGCATACGCAAATGCAAAGTTTCAAGACCTAAATTTAACAAGAAGGCATTTTGAGGAGATTGGATAGAGCCCAAATCACGCATCAATTGAGCGGTTGCCTTGGTTAGATACGCAGACTTGCCAAATTTAGTGGTATAAGTCAAACCATGATAAGATTCGTCAGGAGTTGTCAGCCCCGGGAATTTATCAGCATATTTATCCCAATCGAAATTACCGCTATCTACAATTGCACCGCCGACACAAAGGGCATGTCCATCCATATATTTTGTAGTAGAGTGGGTAACAATATCAGCCCCCCATTTAAAAGGACGACAGTTAATAGGGGTTGCAAAAGTGTTATCAACAATCAATGGTACACCGTGTGCATGAGCCACACGTGCAAATTTTTCAATGTCCAAGACATTCATTCCCGGATTGGCAATTGTTTCTCCGAACAAGAGTTTTGTATTCGGGCGGAATGCTTTTGCCAATTCTTCTTCTGAAGCATCAGGATCAACAAAAGTACATTCTATTCCAAGTTTCTTCATGGTTACTCCAAACAAGTTGAAAGTACCACCATAAATTGCAGACGAAGAAACGATATGACCTCCGGCTTCACAAATATTGAATGCAGCAAAGAAATTGGCAGCCTGACCTGAAGAAGTTAACATAGCACCGATACCACCTTCCAATTGTGCAATTTTTGAAGCGACAGCATCGTTCGTAGGATTCTGCAAACGAGTATAGAAATAGCCAGTATCTTCTAAGTCGAACAAACGAGCCATTTTCTCAGTTGTGTCATATTTAAAAGTTGTACTTTGATAAATAGGCAAAACTCTGGGTTCTCCATTTTTTGGAGTCCAGCCACCTTGTACACAAATCGTATCCAAAG
>JAHHQT010000117.1 GCA_020026215.1 Muribaculaceae bacterium | reverse complement strand
AGGGTATTTGTGATAAGTTGATTTATCGTCATCCACATGTGTTTGGTGATGTTTCTGTCAAAAGTTCTTCTGAAGTTGAGAAAAATTGGGAACAATTAAAACTCAAGGAAAAGGGTGGTAATAAAACCATTTTAGGAGGTGTCCCTAATGCATTGCCTTCATTGATCAAAGCAGAACGTATCCAAGACAAGGCCTCAAATGCTGGTTTTGACTGGGAACAACGTGAAGATGTATGGAACAAGGTGAAAGAAGAAATCTCTGAGGTGGAAGCTGAAATGGCAAAGGGTGAAACCAATGACATTGAAGGCGAATTCGGTGATTTGTTGTTCAGTTTGATTAATGCTGCACGTTTATATAAAGTAAATGTTGACAATGCATTGGAGAGAACCAATAAAAAGTTTATCCGTCGTTTTAACTATATCGAGCAAAAGACGAAAGATGCCGGTAAGAAAATGAACGAGTTGAACTTGGCTCAAATGGACGCTCTTTGGGATGAAGCAAAAGCTCTTGAAAAAAAGAATATTTAGATGATTGTTTGCATAACAGAGAAACCAAGTGTTGCAAAGGACATCGCTGCTATTCTTGGCGCAAAGGATAGACGTGACGGGTATTTCGAAGGTAACGGGTATAAAATTACTTGGACCTTCGGACACTTGTGCACGTTAAAAGAACCGCATGACTATACCGAACGATGGAAAATGTGGAGTCTGGGTGCGTTGCCCATGATCCCTCCAAAATTTGGTATTAAATTGATTGATGACAAAGGAATTGAAAAGCAATTCCACGTCATTGAATCTCTCATTAAAGAAGCAGATGAGGTGATTAATTGCGGTGATGCCGGCCAGGAAGGTGAGTTGATACAACGTTGGGTTATGCAAAAAGCAGACTGTAAGAAACCTGTTCGTCGCTTGTGGATTTCCTCATTGACCGACGAGAGTATCAGGGAAGGTTTTCAGCAGTTGCGCCCACAATCAGATTTTGACAGCTTGTATTATGCGGGTTTGTCTCGAGCTATCGGAGATTGGATTTTGGGTATGAATGCAACCCGATTATTTACTCTTATGTATGCTCAAAACCGAAATGTGTTGTCAATTGGTCGCGTACAAACTCCAACATTGGCGTTGGTGGTTGACCGACAAAAGGAAATTGATTATTTTGTACCTGAAGATTATTGGGATTTACGCACATTATACAAGAATGTAACTTTCAATGCCACTAAAGGTAAATATAAATCTGAGGAAGAGGCATTGGAGGTTGTTGATAGAATAAAGGAAAAGCCTTTCTTCATTGACTCAATCACTGTTAAGAAAGGGCATGAATCTTCTCCCAAATTATTTGACTTGACCTCTTTGCAGGTGGAGGCAAATAAAAAATATGGTTTCTCGGCTGATGAGACGTTAAAATTGATTCAATCATTGTATGAGAAGAAATTTACGACTTATCCTCGTGTCGATACGAGATATTTGAGTGAAGATATTTATCCTAAAGTTCCAAATATACTAAAAGCTCTGACTCCGTATAGTGCATTTGTCGAGCCTGTTTTGGCGAAAAAAATTGCAAAAACTAAAAAGATTTTTGATAATTCCAAGATTACAGATCACCATGCAATTATACCTACCAATGTCAGTCCTTCCGCTACATTGACTTTAAATGAAAAGAGAATTTACGATATGGTGGCTCGCAGATTTATTTCTGTATTCTATCCAGATTGTGAGTTCTATCAAACTGTTGTCAATGGACATGTCGAAGACGTTGAGTTTAAGGCAACAGGTAAGCGCATTGTTAAGGACGGTTGGAGAGCGATATACAACAACGCTCAGGATAAAGAGTCCGACAATGAAGAGAATATTATGCCTGAATTCGTAGAAGGTGAAAGTGGAGAGCATACTGTTGAATCCGTAAAAAAGACAACTCAACCTCCTAAATTCTATACTGAAGGTTCCTTGTTGCGTGCTATGGAAACAGCAGGTAAGTCTATTGAGGATGACGAACTGCGTGAAGCCATGAAGGAAAATGGTATTGGTCGCCCTTCTACACGTGCTGCGATTATTGAAACACTGCTCAAGCGTAAATACATCTCCAAGGAGAAAAAGAATTTGAAGGCTACAAGTGCTGGGATTGCATTGATTGACACTATCAAGGTTGAAATGTTGAAGTCTGCTAAGTTAACTGGTATTTGGGAAAATAAATTGCGTAAAATAGAGCGCAAAGAGTATGAGGCCAAGGATTTTATCAACGAATTAAAGACTCAAATTGAACAGATAGTCTTTGAGGTATTAAGTGACAATAGTGGTAATAAAATTACCATTGTGGAAGAAACAGAGAAGAAATCCAAAACTTCTGAGCCCAAAGCAAAGAGAAAGCCAGCTATCCGTAAATTGGAGCAGATTATCTGCCCTATTTGTGGGAAAGGGCATTTGGTAAAGGGGAAGACTGCATACGGTTGTAGTGAATTCAGAACTGGTTGTACATTTCGCGAGTTCTTTACAGACATTCCTGAAGATGCCACTCCATCGCAAGTGAATAAAAAGATACAAGACAAGTACAAAAAATAAACTTAAATAAAAATGGTTGATTTTGCATCTGCAGAATCAACCATTTTTTATCACTTCTGTAAGTCGGAATTATTTCAATTTCTCAACTAATTGTTCAACATTAATTTCTTCTTGAACACCTGTTTCCATACATTTTACTGTAATGGTATTGTTGTTCAACTCGTTTTCACCAATGATGGCAACATAAGGAATATGATTGTTGTTTGCATATCCCATTTGTTTCTTCATCTTGGATTGTTCAGGATAAAGTTCGCAAGAAATACCATTAGCTCTTAATGTCTTGATATGTTTAAGGGATGCCATGGCTTCCTTATCACCGAAGTTAACAAACAAGATAGATGTTCCGTTCTTAGCATTATCAGGATACAGATCCAATTGATTCAATACATCAAAAATACGGTCCGCTCCAAATGAAATACCAACACCTGAAACACCGTCCAAGCCAAATACACCTGTTAGGTTGTCATAACGACCACCACCTGTGATACTGCCGATTTCAACATCATTGGCTTTTACTTCGATAATTGTACCTGTATAATAGTTAAGTCCGCGAGCAAGAGAGACGTCAAATTCTACAGTAGATTCAACACCAATCAAATCGGCATTTTCGATTACGAATTTTAATTCTTCGATACCTTTCATACCAATTTCAGAAGAAGCCAAAAGTTTAGAAAGAACTTCAACTTTCTCATTATTATCTCCTGAAAGTGTCAAAATTGGCTGAAGTTGTTTGACAGCTTCTTCACTGATACCTTTCTCAATTAATTCAGCATTGACGTTTTCAATACCTATTTTATCAATCTTGTCGATGGCAACAGTAATATCAATAATCTTTTCAGGTTCACCGATGATTTCAGCAATACCGCTAAGAATCTTACGGTTGTTTAATTTGATAGTGATATTGATGCCGAATTTTTTGAATACTTCATCAATGATTTGTACGAAATCCACTTCGTTCAATAGGGAGTCTGTACCTATAACGTCAGCGTCACATTGATAGAATTCGCGATAACGACCTTTTTGAGGACGATCTGCACGCCAAACAGGTTGGATTTGGAATCTCTTGAATGGGAATTGTATTTCGTTTCTATGTTGTACTACGAATCTTGCAAAAGGAACGGTTAAGTCATAGCGTAAACCTTTTTCACAAAGTGAATTGGTCAATTTAACGCAATTACGACCCAATAGTTGTTCATCATTCACTGATTTTAAGAAATCACCTGAATTTAGAATCTTAAATAGTAATTTATCGCCTTCTTCTCCATATTTACCCATCAAAGTTGAAAGGTTTTCCATTGAAGGAGTCTCGATTTGGCTAAATCCATGAAGTTTATATACACTTTTAATGGTGTCAAATATATAATTTCGTTTCGCCATTTCTTCCGGAGAAAAATCGCGTGTACCTTTGGGAATAGACGGTTTCTGTGCCATATCTTGTTATGTATTTATATTTCTTACAAAATTAATAGAAATTATTTATTATTCCTATTAATCTCGTCTTCCCATAAAAATTAATATGTAATAAAATAATGTTATTAAGCTTGACAATGCTGCAACGACATAAGTATAGGCTGCTGCTTTCAAAGCATCGGTGGCATAATATGCTGTTTGCTCGTCAGTCATACCTGAAATTCTTAGCCATGCAATTGCTCTTTTGCTTGCGTCGATCTCAACGGGAAGAGTGACAAAACTGAACAATGTGGTTATTGCGTAAAGAATAATTGCAACAAATAGGAGAGAAGGGAATACCCCTAATAAAATAATGCCTCCTAGCAATATCCAGGGTATTGCCTTTGATGCGAAATCTACGGCCGGAACCAAGTTGGAACGTAGTTTAAGCATACTGTATTGTGTAGCATGTTGTATGGCGTGTCCGCATTCGTGTGCGGCAACAGCGGCAGATGCAATACTTGTCCCATTATAAACTTCCTTACTTAAATTGACAGTTAGTTGTGTTGGATTGTAATGGTCAGTCAATTGTCCTTTGATTTGTGTGATTTGAACATTGTAAATGCCGTTGTCTGCCAGCATCTTTCTTGCAATTTCAGCCCCTGTCAAATTCCCATAAATAGGCATTTGAGAGTATTTTTTCATCTTTCTTGAGAGAGATGAA
>JAHHQT010000116.1 GCA_020026215.1 Muribaculaceae bacterium | reverse complement strand
GTCTGTTTCACTACGCTTAGCATGTTCGCTCAATCTAAGGATTGGGCGAACATGTCATTTTATGGCAGTGCTAATGACAGTGTGAAAGTATTGAATCAAGAAAGAAGGAATGTAGTGTTCATGGGAAACTCCATCACTTTCAATTGGAATAAATTGCATCATGACTTTTTTGAGGAGAATGGTTTCGTCGGACGTGGAATCAGCGGTCAGACCTCTTCTCAAATGCTGTTGCGCTTTCGTCAGGATGTTATTCAACTACAACCTAAAATTGTCGTGATTAACGCAGGAACAAACGATATTGCAGAAAATGGTGGAAAATATGTGGAGGAAATTACCTATGGCAATATCATCTCTATGGTAGAAATTGCCCAAGCTAATGGTATTATTCCTGTTATGACATCTGTTTTGCCCGTTAAGGATTATTATTGGAACAAAAGTGTGACAGATATTGATGCTAAAATTGTCAGCCTGAATAATCGATTGAGACAGTTTGCCGAACTCAATAAAATCCCGTTTGTGGATTACTATGCTTTTACCAATGACGGTGAAGGTAAAATTATAGAATCTTATGCCCGTGATGGTGTACATCCTAATATGGAGGGATACAGACTGATGGAACAGAAAGTGAAGATTTTATTGGATGACTTGTTGTCAAAATAGTAGGGGCTGCGACAATATTTATTCATAAAATGACAAATTGTCATATCCTATGGCTATTCCACCTTTTGGCACGGGTTATGTATTGTTAATACGTGTCTGAAAAGGCATGAATTTAGAACTTAAAAACTTAAAAACTTATAGATATGAAAATCAGACCATTGGCTGACCGTGTATTAATTGAACCGGCAGCAGCTGAAGAAAAAACAATTGGTGGTATCATTATTCCTGACACAGCAAAAGAAAAACCTATGAAAGGTAAAGTTGTAGCAGTCGGTAATGGTACAAAAGACGATGAAATGATTGTCAAAGAAGGCGATACAGTTCTTTACGGCAAGTATTCTGGAACTGAATTGGAATTCGAAGGCGAAAAATTCTTAGTGATGCGTCAAAGTGACATTTTGGCAATAATCGGTTAATTCTTCAAATTTTTAAAAACAATTTATCATGGCAAAAGAAATAAAATTTAATATTAAAGCTCGTGAAGAACTTAAAAAAGGTGTTGACGAGTTGGCTAACGCAGTCAAAGTTACATTAGGCCCTAAAGGTCGTAACGTTATCATTGAGAAAAAATTTGGAGCTCCTCACATTACAAAAGATGGTGTGTCAGTTGCCAAAGAAATTGAATTGGAAGATGCATTCCAAAATATGGGTGCTCAATTGGTAAAAGAAGTTGCTTCTAAAACCGGTGATGATGCTGGTGATGGAACAACAACTGCAACTGTATTGGCTCAATCAATTGTAAATGTCGGTTTGAAGAATGTTACAGCAGGTGCAAATCCAATTGATCTTAAGAGAGGTATTGACAAAGCTGTTGCTAAAGTGGTAGAAGGCATTCATGCTCAAGCTCAAGAAGTCGATGATGACTTGGAAAAAATCGAAAACGTGGCACGTGTTTCTGCTAACAACGATGCTGAAATCGGTCAATTGATTGCTGAAGCAATGCGTAAAGTGAAGAAAGAAGGCGTTATCACTATCGAGGAAGCTAAAGGTACTGACACAACAGTGAAGATTGTTGAAGGTATGCAATTCGACCGTGGTTACATTTCTCCGTATTTCGTTACAGATACTGAAAAAATGGAGTGCTCAATGGAGAATCCATACATCTTGATTTTCGACAAGAAGATTTCTAATTTGAAAGAAATGCTTCCTATTCTTGAAGCAACAGCTCAAAGTGGCCGTCCAATGTTGATTATTGCTGAAGATGTAGATAGCGAAGCATTGGCAACATTGGTTGTTAACCGTTTGCGTGGTTCTTTGAAAATCTGTGCAGTTAAAGCTCCTGGATTCGGTGACCGTCGTAAGGAAATGCTTGAAGATATCGCAGTATTGACTGGCGGTGTTGTGATTTCTGAAGAAAAAGGTTTGAAATTGGATATGGCAACAGTTGATATGCTTGGTACAGCTGAAAAAATCACTGTTGACAAAGAAAATACAATCATCGTTAATGGTAATGGTGACAAAGAATTAATTGCTGAACGTGTCGCTCAAATCAAGACTCAAATTGAAAAGACAACTTCAGATTACGATCGCGAAAAACTTCAAGAACGTCTTGCTAAAATGGCAGGTGGTGTAGCAGTGCTTTACGTAGGTGCTCCTTCTGAAGTTGAAATGAAAGAAAAGAAAGACCGTGTTGATGATGCATTGAGCGCAACTCGTGCTGCTATTGCTGAAGGTATCGTTCCTGGTGGTGGTGTTACTTATATGCGCTGTGTTGAATTGTTGGAAAACCTTCACGGAGATAACGATGATGAAAATACAGGTATTGAAATCGTTAAACGTGCTATCGAAGAACCTCTTCGTCAAATCGTAGCTAACGCAGGTTTGGAAGGCGCTATTATCGTTCAAAAAGTGAAAGAGGGCAAGGGTGACTTCGGTTACAATGCTCGTACAGGCAAATACGAAAACTTCTTCGAATCAGGCGTTATCGATCCTGCTAAGGTGACTCGTGTTGCTCTTGAAAATGCTGCTTCAATCGCAGGTATGTTCTTGACAACTGAATGCGTAATCGCTGACAAGAAAGAAGAAAATGCTGCTCCGGCAATGCCTGCTCAAGGAATGGGCGGTATGGGTGGCATGATGTAATAATCAGTGCAATTCATAATTGATTTAAATACACTAAAGAGGTAAACTTTAAAAGGTTTGCCTCTTTATTTTTATCAGCGAAACTGAACTTGTGTAATTCATTAAAAATTAGTACCTTTGCACTCTGAAAATTAAAAAGATAGTTTTTTAGGTAATATGATAGCAGTAAGTAACTTAGGAATGCAATTTGGCAAACGTGTATTGTTTCAAGATGTTAACTTGAAATTTACAGCCGGTAATTGCTACGGTATTATTGGCGCAAACGGTGCCGGTAAAAGTACATTGATGAGAATTCTTTCAGGTCAATTAACGCCAACACATGGTACTATTCAACAAGGTCCTGGTGAACGTTTGTCAGTTCTTAGCCAAGATCACTTCGAATTTGATGAATTCTCTGTGATGGATACTGTTCTTCAAGGTCATACAGTACTTTGGGCAATCATGAAGGAAAAAGACGAGCTTTATGCTAAAGCTGATTTCTCTGATGCTGATGGTATTCGTGCTTCTGAATTGGAAGAAAAATTTGCTGAATTGAATGGATGGAATGCCGAAAGTGATGCTGCTGCATTGTTGAGCGGTTTGGGTATCAAAGAAGACAAACACTACATTTTGATGAAGGATTTGTCTGGTAAGGAAAAAGTGCGTGTACTTTTGGCAAAGGCACTTTACGGTAACCCTGATAACTTGCTTCTCGATGAGCCTACCAACGACTTGGATATTGAAACTGTTGCATGGCTTGAAAATTATCTTTCTAATTGCGAGAATACAGTTTTGGTCGTTTCCCACGACCGTCACTTCTTGGATGCTGTTTCTACGCATACTCTTGATATTGACTATAACAAGATTTCGTTGTTTGCCGGTAACTATAGTTTCTGGTATCAATCAAGCCAATTGGCTTTGCGTCAACAACAACAACAAAATAAGAAGGCTGAAGAAAAACGTAAGGAATTGATGGAATTCATTCAACGATTCAGCGCAAACGTTTCTAAGTCAAAACAAACTACCAGCCGTAAGAAGATGTTGGAAAAATTGAATGTTGAAGAAATTCAACCTTCTTCACGCCGTTATCCTGGTATTATCTTTACTCCTAATCGTGAACCGGGTAACAAAATATTGGAAGTTAAGGGATTGCAAGCATCTGTGGATGGCGAATTGTTGTTCAAGGATGTTAACTTCTTTGTAGAGAAAGATGACAAGATTGTATTTTTGAGCCATGACCCACGAGCCATGACTGCTTTCTTTGAAATTATCAATGACAAACGTAAGGCAGATGCGGGCTCTTTCGAATGGGGACAAACTATTACAACTGCTTATTTACCCTTGGATAATACTGATTTCTTCAATACTGATTTGAATTTGGTAGATTGGTTGTGCCAATTCAGTGACGATTCAAGTGAAATCTATTTGAAAGGATTTTTGGGTAAAATGTTGTTCTCTGGTGAAGAAGTGTTGAAAAAGGCATCAGTGCTTTCGGGAGGAGAAAAGATGCGTTGTATGATTGCTAAAATGATGATGTCAGATGCCAATACATTGATTTTGGATTCACCAACTAACCACTTGGACTTGGAGTCTATCCAGGCATTTAATAACACTTTGCAATCTTTTAAGGGCAATATTTTGATGTCGTCGCATGACCATGAATTTATTCAAACTATCTGTAATCGTGTTATTGAATTGACACCAAACGGAATCATTGATAAGATTATGGACTTCGACGATTATTTGACAGACGAAAAAGTAATGGCTGCACGTCAGCGTATGTATTAATATAAATCTTAACTATTATGGTAAAACATATTGTGGCATTTAAGCTAACAGGCACACCTGAAGAACGTTTGAAGGTGGCAACAAGCTTTAAAGAAGCATTGGAAAAATTGCCTGAACAAATTGAAGTGTTGAAATCTATTGAAGTCGGTTTGAACCAAAACCCTGCTGAAGATTGGGACGTGGTTTTGACAGCTATTGTAGAGAAAATGGAAG
>JAHHQT010000115.1 GCA_020026215.1 Muribaculaceae bacterium | reverse complement strand
GTGATGACTGAAGTGTTCAAGTCTCAAATCCCGGCTATCGAAAAATGCGAATTCATCGTTTCATTCGAATCATTGAGCGAAAACGGACAACCTATCCAAATCACTCAAAGCGAGTATATGCGCCGTATGAAAGAAATGGCAGCCATGCAACCGGGTATGTCATTCTACGGAGAATTGCCAGATTCATACAGCATGATTCTTAACATCGAACACCCAATCGTAAAACGCGTCATTGAAACAACCAAAGCAGCTGTCAATGCAGAAGTTGAACCATTGGAAAACAGCATCAACAATCTTACTAAAGAGATTGATGCTCTCCGTGAGAAGAAAGAACCGACAGAAGAAGAAAAAAATACTATTTCCGACAAGGAAAAAGAATCCGCAGATCTTCGCAACAAGGAAAATGCAATTATCGACGCATACGCTGCAACCAACCCTGTAGTCAAACAATTGATTGATATTGCACTTCTTGGGAATAACTTGTTGAAAGGCAAATCTCTTGACGAATTCTTGAAACGCTCAATTGATTTGTTGAAATAAGACTCATATTCAACATTTATATACCAAACAGATTGCTTGCCGAATCAGTAAGCAATCTGTTTTTTTTGTAAAAATACCTTACGGGTTCGAAAAAATTTATGTAAGTTTGCAGAAGTAATTAACAGCCCCCAAACAGCTTCTAATTATATGAACAACAAACTTATAATTTACCAACTTTTACCTCGTTTGTTCACTAATAGCGTAGGAAACTGTGTCAAGAACGGCACCATCGCTCAAAATGGATGTGGCAAACTTAATGAAATAACAGACACCGCTTTAAAATCAATTTCCAAGTTAGGAATTACACACATTTGGTACACAGGCATCATCGAACATGCCACAAAAACCGACTATTCTGAATGCGGGATCACTCCCGACAATCCACATATTGTAAAAGGAAACGCAGGTTCCCCTTATGCCATCAAGGACTATTACGACATAGCCCCAGACTTGGCTGTGAACATCAAAAACCGTATGGCAGAATTCGAAGCATTGGTTGAACGCACCCACAAAAACGGAATGAAAGTAATTATCGACTTCGTTCCCAACCATGTGGCCCGCCAATACCATTCAGACAGTGCCCCTAAAGGAATCA
Organism: Muribaculaceae bacterium; assembly: GCA_020026215.1. Taxonomy (GTDB): domain Bacteria; phylum Bacteroidota; class Bacteroidia; order Bacteroidales; family Muribaculaceae; genus Limisoma. The sequence continues at coordinate 3,706 of JAHHQT010000115.1, read as the reverse complement.
AGGACTTCGGTGCCGATGACGATACTGACATGTTCTTCCGTCCCGACAATAACTTCTACTATATACCTCGCCAACAGTTTTCCCCAAGTATAGACTTGGGCTCTGGAAAAGGCGCCTATATGGAATTTCCTGCAAAGGCATCGGGCAACGATTGTTTCCACGCCTTCCCTAACCAATACGACTGGTACGAAACAGTAAAATTGAACTACGGTATTGATTATGGCAATGGTTCAACTCACTTTGACCCGATTCCGAATACTTGGTTCAATATGTTGAACATTCTCCGTTTCTGGGCGACCAAAGGTGTTGACGGATTCCGTTGCGACATGGCGCACATGGTTCCCGTAGAATTTTGGCAATGGGCAATTTCTGCAGTTAAAGAAAAATTCTCTGACATCAAGTTTATTGCCGAACTTTATGACGTGAGCATCTATCGTGACTACATCTACAGAGGCGGTTTCGATTACCTTTATGACAAAGTAAATCTTTACGACACATTAAGAAATATCCGTTGTGGAGCTACTTCTGCAGCACAATTGACCAACTGTTGGCAAACCGTTGACGGCATTGACCATCACATGCTTAATTTCTTGGAAAACCACGATGAACAACGCTTTGCATCACAAGAATATGCAGGCAATGGCGCAAAAGCAATCCCATCATTGGTTGTTGCAGCAACAATCGGCAAAGGACCGATGATGATTTATGCAGGTCAGGAATTAGGCGAAAAGGCAGAAGATGAAGAAGGATACAGCGGACGAGACGGCAGGACTACCATTTTCGACTATTGGAGTGTACCGACCCTTCGCCGTTGGAACAACAATGGCAAATTCGACACCGCCAACTTGACAGACGACGAGAAAGTATTGCGCGACAACTACAGCAAAATCCTTAACATCATCAAAAAAGAAAAAGCCATCAGTGAAGGCAGTTTCTTTGATGTCATGTATGTAAACTATTCTAACCCTAAGTTGAATCCGCATCATATCTACAGCTACTTGCGCAAATACAAAAACGAGATATTGGTAATTGCGGTAAATTTCTCCAATTCAGCCGTATCCTGCGAAATTTGCATTCCTCAACATGCATTTGACATCATGGAGATAACTTCGGGACAATACTTGGCTACTGAACTTCTTTATGGCAAGAAAAGTATCAAGGAACTTTCACCCGAGACACCATTCCAAACTGAAATAAAAGGGAACGATGCAGTAATTTGGAAAATTAAAATGACCAAAACTCCTGCCCAGAAAATAAAAAGTAAAAAAATATAAAAAAAGACTATTCCCTTTGCACATATTTAACTACCTTTGCAGAAAATTTTACAGCTCAAAGCTATGAATAATAATCTACCTCCTTTCAAAATCTTTTCAGGAACTAAATCGCAATATCTTGCTGAAGCGATTTGTTCAGACCTTGGTGTAGAACTTGGTAAAATGAACATCCAACACTTTGCTGATGGTGAATTCGAAGTATCATTCGAAGAATCAATCCGTGGATGTGAAGTTTTCTTAGTTCAATCAACATTCCCAAATACAGACAACCTCATGGAGCTTTTGCTCATGATCGATGCTGCAAAACGTGCATCAGCAAAATCAATCATTGCTGTAATCCCTTATTTCGGATGGGCACGTCAAGACCGTAAAGACAAACCACGTGTTTCAATCGCTGCTAAATTGGTTGCAGACCTTCTTGCAGTAGCAGGTATTGACCGTCTTATCACAATGGACTTACACGCAGATCAAATTCAAGGATTCTTTGATGTTCCTGTTGATCACCTTTACGCTTCTTCAATTTTCATCCCTTACATCGAATCATTGAAGCTTAAAGACTTGGTTATCGCAACTCCAGACGTTGGTGGTGCAAAACGTGCAAACAGCTATGCTAAATATTTGAATGTTCCTTTGGTACTTTGCCACAAGGTTCGTGCAAAAGCAAACGTTGTTGAAACAATGACTGTCATCGGAGAAGTTGAAGGCAAGGATGTCATCTTGGTTGACGATATGGTTGATACAGCCGGTACTATTGCCAAAGCTGCCAACCTAATGAAAGAAAAAGGAGCAAAATCAGTTCGTGCATTGGCTTCTCACGCTATCATGAGCGATCCTGCTTCTCAACGTGTTGACAATTCTGCACTAACAGAAATCATCTTCACAAACAGTATTCCATTTGCAAAAGACTGCAAGAAAGCAACTATCTTGTCTATTGCTCCTCTATTTGCTGATACTATCCGTCGTATCCACGAATACCAATCAATCAGCTCACAATATCTTATCAAATAAGATTTTAAAGATATAAACTAATCAAAGTGCGTTTCACAATGTGAAGCGCACTTTCTATTTATCATAAATAAGCAAAAATATGTGATAAAAAGCAACTAATAGCCAAGTTTTTCTGCATAAAAATTTCAATGAAAAAGTTTTAAAAAGGACTAAATTTATATACCTTTGTGATATGAATTACACATATTATTTAAGACCGTGCAATTCCTTAAAATTATAATAACCTAAACTAAATTTCAATCTTTATGAAAAAAATTCTTTTTTCAGTAATGCTACTTTGCAGCAGTTCGATTGGATTTGCTCAAATCTTCAATGTAACTTCAACAGAAAAAGTGAACTTACCAGAAGGTACAGCAACTTACATTTCAACAATCAGTCCTCAAGGTGACTACTTGTTGATTTCTGATCAAAAAAAGCAAGGACTTCAAAAATTTGATCTTGCCTCAAGCAAAATGCAAACTGTAACCACAGCTGCCGGATCAAGCTTTGACGCTCAAATCTCTCAAGACGGTAAAACTGTCGTTTTCCGCGAAACTCAAATTGGTAAAGACAAACTTAAAAGAGTAGGTTTAAAATCAATCAACTTGGCAACTGGAGAAACCAAAACATTGGTAAAACCTTCACGCAACCTACAAGGCGTAGCTGTGAACCAAAGCACAGTATTTGCAGTCGAAAAAGGCAAATTGATGAAAAAATCTTTGTCAAACGCAAAAACTACTGCTGAACGTCCTGTATTGTCAATCAAATATGGTCAATTGATGATTACTCGCAACGGCAAAACTTCAATTTTGTCACCTAATGGACAACAAGGTGCAAGCTACTTGTGGCCTTCTGTTTCTCCAGACGGAACAAAAATCCTTTATTATCTAGCTACTAAAGGTGCTTATACTTGCGACATCAACGGTCAAAACATCAAATACATCGGCTCTATCCGTGCTCCAAGATGGTATAACAATGATATCGTAGTTGGTATGAACGACTCTGATAATGGTGCAGTCGTTACATCTTCTGAAATTATTGCAGCAACAACTGACGGTAAGGTTAAACAAACTTTGACTTCTAACGAAGTGATTGCAATGTACCCTACAGCTTCTGCTCAAAGCAACAAGATTGCTTTCACCACTCCTAAAGGAGAAACTTACATTATTAATGTAAAATAATTAAAACACTATTACTATGAAATTAAAAGTATTGATGGTTGCCGCTGCAGCAGCATTGTCTTGCGCAGGCATGAATGCCGCCATTAACAACAATATAGAAACTTTCCGTATCTATATCAACCCAGGACACGGTAGCTGGGGACCTAACAACCGCCCTTGCCAAACTATCGGACGTGCTCCTTATTCATCAGCTGATCCTGACACAACAGGATTCTATGAATCAAATACAAACATGCACAAATGTTTCTCTCTATTGGACGAACT
>JAHHQT010000114.1 GCA_020026215.1 Muribaculaceae bacterium | reverse complement strand
TTCGCTATTTTAAGGTACTTGTTTTCTAATTGCAAACGCTCAATTTCTTTCTTTTGTTCTTGCAATTGACCTTCAAGTTCAGCTTTACCATTACTTAATTCACCATACTTTTCTTCTAAAGCATGGTATTTTTCCACAAGTAGCCGTTGTTTTAGTAGCAAGCGGTCAAAAATTTCCGATAAACTTTCAGCCATTCTGAACCAAATTTTTACAAAAGTAAGAAAATATTTTTGAAATTTAAAAATTATTCATGCCAAAAAACGCGATGAAATCGAATTTTGAGCCGTTATTTTTCAAATAATAACATCATTAAGTTTTTTTTCATACTCTTTGATAAATTTCAACAACTCATCCTCTCTTTTGCGGTTGATTTCAACCGTATCATAGTACAATTTAGCGAACTGAAAAGCGACCATTGCAAGGACTTCATCATCTTCCTTGCTAGGATTCATCACACGCCATTGGTTCCACAAATTATTCAGTTCGGATTCTACTCTTTTCAAGTTTTCCTCGTCTTTTCTTCTAATTGTGGTGACAATGCTATGACTGCCGATATGTAAAGTCAATCGTTGTTTCTCAGGATCCATATTGTTACTTTTTTATTTCTACAAATATAACAATTTTTTCATTTAAACGAAACGGCCACAAGCATTTTACCCTATCAGAAAACAATAAAAAAGCGCAACGATGTAACCACCGTTGCGCCCACTTATATTTTTTACAGACTATCTTACTATAATGTATGCAGAATATGGAGCAACCATCAAATCACCGCCTTGGGTCTTGCCCAAGCCGTTTTGGTCTAATTTTGCATCTTCTGCCACGATTTTCCATTCACCTTTCGGTACTTTCACCTCAACAGCAGAAGGATTACCATTGAAAATCAATTTAATTTCTTTCCATTCGTCACCGTTAGCATGGTTCTTGATAGAATAAGAAACCACATTTTCCAATTTCACCTTGTCAAACACCACGTTCTTAGCCACTTCTTCTGTCGTAGTCATGCGGAATGCAGGGTGATTCCTACGCATGGCAATCAAATTCTTGTAGTATTCAAAATGTTCTTTGTTATCTTTTTTCAAATTCCAATCAATGGCGTTGACATCATCCGGAGATTTATAAGTGTTGTGCACACCTTTTTTGTCTCTGAAGATTTCTTCCCCGGCAAACATAAACGGTATTCCTTGTGAAGTAAACACAATGGTTTGAGCCAAACGAGCCACACGCTGGCGCACTTCCTCACTGGCATCAGGCATTGATTTGCGCAATTTGTCCGTCAAGCACATATCATCGTGACAAGATACATAGTTCACAATTTGAGTTGGATTGGCAGCGTACGGGAATTTTGAATAATTACCTTTTTTATAATCCACCTGAGGATGTTTTGTTGCAGCAACGATACCGATTTTGAGGGTTTCTTCGTTTCCTGCCTTACCCGATGCAAAGCCACAATCGTCAGCCTTACTGTAATGTCCTTTCACAGCATCACGAAGGTCGTCGCTGAATACAGAAATACCATTCATCTTGGCCACATTTTCTTTCAAGGCACGGCGTTCAACAGGCAGAGGACTGTCGCCTGCTGTCCAACCTTCCCCATAAACCAAAGTTGATGGGTTAATGGCTTTCAAAGTTTCATATACACGATTCATGGTCTCTGTATCATGGATAGCCATCAAGTCAAAACGGAATCCGTCAATGTGGTATTCTTCCATCCAATATTTCACAGAATTCACGATGTAGTCGCTCACTTGTTTGCGGTCAGAAGCAGTTTCCGTACCACAAGCAGCAGCGTCACTGTAACTTCCATCCGGACGATGACGATAGTAGTAGCCCGGAGCTGTCAATGAAAAATTGGAATCATCCCCCAAACCTGTATGGTTGTAAACCACATCCATCACGACACCAATACCTGCATTGTGCAAAGCCTGTACCATTTTTTTCATTTCAGTGACACGAGTGGCAGGGTCAACAGGGTTAGTTGAATAAGAACCTTCAGGTGCGTTATAGTTCAACGGGTCATAGCCCCAGTTGTATTGACGGTCAATCAAGCGAGTTTCATCAACAGTATAGTAGTCATAACTTGGCAAGATATGGACGTGAGTAATGCCCAACTCTTTCAAGTGATCAATACCTGTTTTTTCTCCATTGGCTGACAATGTACCGTTTTCAAGCATAGCTATAAACTTGCCTTTGTTGACGATACCTGAATTTTGATGTACAGAGAAATCGCGGTGATGCATTTCATAGATGACAGCATCTGTGCGGTTTTCCAATGTTACATATTTATCTTTTTCCCAACCTTGAGGATTGGTTTTCGCAAAATCAATGATGGCAGCACGTTTGCCGTTTACACCAACAGCCTTCGCCCACGCACCCGGTGTCTCTTTCAACCAGTTGCCGTTGAATTTCACTTGGAAAGTATAGAATTTACCATAAAGGATTTCAGGCAAAGAAACTCTCCAAACTCCTTTGTCAGTCAAAGTCATTGCAAGTTCCGTATAAGCGCTTCCATTATAGCCGTCAGTATAAAGCAACACCTTTGCTTCCTGTGCTCCCGGAGACCACAAAGCAAAGTGCGTACCCTTTTCATCGACTGTCAATTCCAAATCATTACCGTCATAAGTAGGATAAACATTCAATTGAGAATCAGGAATTCTTGGAAAGTCGCTTGCATTGGCAGGCATCGAAGCAGACAAAACAGATGCAGACACAATAGTTGTAATAGTAAATAGATTTTTAAATTTCAACATAAAATAAATGAATATAAGTTTAGATTAAAATAATTCAAGGTTTTGGCTTCCTATCGTTATTTCACAGCCACTTTCATGGTATAATCGTCTGTTTTCACGATATAAAAGCCTTGTGGCAATGAGAAAGTAGATGAACCCGTCTTCAATTCAATTTCTTTCACCACCTGACCTGTAATGGAATAGACAGTAAATGAAGTCGTTTTCCCAGAATAATTATTGACTGTCAAAGTTCCCGCAGTGTTTGACACTGCAGAAATCTGTGCCGTTGGCATTTCCTTTTGTACCGTTTGGGCAACAAGAGGAGCTCCGCATAACATCAAGCTGAAAATCAATATTAAAATCCCTTTTTTCATCACAATCACATTAAATTGTACATTCATTAATGTACTATGACAAAAGTAATAAAAAATAACTTTGAATTCAATAGCATAACTCATTTTTTTATTGAATGTGCAATTTCATTAATAAAATCGGACTTATGATAAAATTGCCAGGATTAAATTACAACTATTAATAAATAATATACTATCTTAGCAAAACGAAAAACATAAAATGGAACTACTGACACAAATAAATTGGCTATATCTGATAGCATTCATCGCATATTCGGCAACCATCATTTCCGCCACCTATGTCGTAATATCAGAAAATAGGAACCCTGTCCGCTCATTGGCATGGGTTACGGTGCTCTTATTTTTGCCGGTAATCGGTTTGGCATTTTATCTGTTCTTCGGACGAAACATCAAGAACAACGCCGTTCTTTCCAAGCGTATGAAACGCAAAATCGAACGTCACGAAAGAATCAAACAAGCCGATATTCCCAACCTCGACCTTTCTGCTGAAAGTAAACAGCAAATTAAATTAGGTCATTCTCTTGCAGGAGCCATCTACTATCCTGCCAATGATATACAGATTTTCTCAGAAGGAAAGAAAATGTTTGATGCGCTGATTAAGGACATCGAAAATGCCCAATATGACATCAACATCCAGTTCTATATTTTCACGGAATGCAACATCGGTAAGCGAATCAGCGAATTACTCATCAAGAAAGCACACGAAGGGGTAAACGTAAGAGTCATTTACGACCATGTGGGAAATTTCCGTGTCAGCAAGAAGTTTTACAGACAAATGTCAGAAGCAGGCATCCAAGTCTATCCGTTCTTCAAGGTGACTTTCCCGGAATTTGCCACTCGCGTAAACTGGCGAAACCACCGTAAAATCACAGTAATTGACAATAAAATAGGTTACATCGGCGGTATGAACATCGCCGACCGTTATATTGACAACGCAGGCGGACTACTTTGGCGCGACAACCATATCCGCATCACAGGTCCGTCCATAGCAGGAATGAGCTATTCATTTGCATTGGACTGGGCATTTATGGGACTTCCTTCCTACAAAGAGCAATTAGTCCACTACAAATACGATTTAAACGACAAAGCAGGAGCCCAAATTCTTTCAAGCGGTCCGTTCAGCCAATGGCATAATATTGCCTTGATGTTCCAAAAAGCCATTACCAACGCAAAAAAATGCGTATATATTGAGACCCCCTATTTCTTGCCTACCGAAGGGCTATTGAGCGCATTGCAAACAGCTGCCCTATCCAAAGTGGACGTCCGCATCATCATTCCCCGCAAACCAGATTCAGTGACACTCCGCATGGCATCGGCATCCTATATCAGTCAATGCTTGAAATCAGGCATCAAAATCTATTTCTACGAACCGGGAATGCTTCATGCCAAAGTAATCATAATTGATGACGAGTTCTCTACAACAGGTTCAACCAACTTTGACTTCCGAAGCATGGAATACAACTTTGAGTGCAACGCCTTTATTTACAGCAAGGATGTCAATGAACAGATGAAGAAACTCTTCTATAAAGATTTGGAAAACTCATCACGCGTCACCGCCAGGGAATGGCGTCACCGCCCTTTCACTCAAAAGATGAAAGAATCCTGTTGCCGACTCCTAAGCCCTGTATTATAAATTTCTCGCCCCGAAATCGGCAAAACAAGTTCATTGCTTTACCTTACTATTTAATTGGTTATATTCTTCAAATGAAGGATATTCAGCGCTGATTTTTGTCCCAATTTTGAACAAAAAAGTGTAAAGTGTGCATTTTAATTACGGAAAATTTTCAATAATTTAACATTCCAAAGAAATAGATATAAATTTCCTTATTTTATTACAAAAA
>JAHHQT010000113.1 GCA_020026215.1 Muribaculaceae bacterium | reverse complement strand
TCGCAATTCAGGAAGGCGTGCCATTCTTCCGTCCTCGCTCATGATTTCCATCAAGGCACCGGCTGAGAAAAGTCCTGCCAAACGAGCTAAGTCGACAGCAGCTTCGGTGTGACCTGTGCGGCGAAGAACGCCTTTTTCTTGTGCATATAGAGGATTGATGTGTCCTGGACGGCCGAAGTCTTCTGGTTTTGAATTTGGATCGGCAAGGGCCTTGATTGTTTCAGCGCGGTCGTGTGCGGAAACACCGGTTGTACAACCTTCCAATTTATCAACTGTTACGGTGAACGGAGTTCCCAATACAGAAGTGTTGTCAGAAACTTGAACATTCAAGCCAAGTTCTTCGCAACGGCTCATTAAGATAGGAGCACAAAGAACGCCTCTTGCATGTTTTAGCATGAAATTCACTTTCTCAGGAGTAATCATTTCAGCCGCGATGATTAGGTCGCCTTCGTTTTCACGATCTTCATCATCCACTACAATCACAAATTTTCCTTCTTTGAAGTCCGCAATAGCATCTTCTATTGTGTCTAATTTTATATTTGACATATTGTATTTTATTTAATTTCACTTAGTATTTTGATAATCTCGTCACTTACGGAATCTATAGTCTTTATTTCTTTCTTAAGGGCAGATTGTTGTTTTATTCCTATATAGTATCCCAAAAGTCCGATAGGGAATATCACCATTATAACACTTGCTATAATTTGATTGTTCACCGGGTGGTAGAACAATAGTGATTTCAAAATCGGATAGTCCATGAGCTTGTTGATGACGAGTTGGCTGTCTGAGTTTTTCATATATTCCACTGTCTCTTCTAGCTCGGCTGAAAGCTCGGCAAGTTTGTGCTTGTCTATTCCCTTATGCCAGTAGGCCTTGTAGGATAGTTTGTTTTTATATTGATTCAAGAACTCTGCACATGTGGCTTTCAGATGCTGTATTTTTTCAATGGCAATACTATTGTCAATGTTATCCATAATCAACTCTTTCATTTCAATATGGCGTAACATCGTTTTGCCTGTGATGCGCTTGAACCATTCAATATAAACTTCGGGCTTGAATACGGCAGAGTCATTGACTGCTTTGTAAGTAAGGAATATACCCAATGGTAGCAGAACGGCGGAACTTGCCCAAATACCTTGCCATACTTCGATGCGTCCTTCTCTCGACATTTTGTAACCGGCGGTATCAATGATGTAGTAGAAAATGAACAAGAACACAGAAATCACAATCGGCATACCCAATCCTCCTTTACGAATGATAGCACCCAATGGCGCACCGATAAAGAAGAAGATAAGGCAGGCAATCGAAAGAGTGAATTTGCGCTGTAGTTCTATTTGATGGCGAATCTTGATTTTCTTGTCATCCTTCAATGAGTAGCTCTTGAATTCAAATTCACTTAAGGTTTGTCGTGAGCGGTCAAGCGCATTGGCTACAAAGTTTTGTCTTTCGCGAAGGGATTGACCTTTGAAGATAGAATCTACATTCAAGGCTTTGGCGAGTGTTACAGGCGGATTTTCTACCATCTTTGCCTTTCCGTCCACCAGTACGCGCTTGTAAGGTTCGATACCTACATAGTTCAACTCTTGTAGATATTTGCCGTATGCGCCACCGATACTGTCAATTCGTCCATTGATAGAATCAATGGAGTGTTGAAGCTCGTGAATGTTCTTACCGATATATTGGCTGCGCATGCCTTTGTCATCCATTCTATTGAAATTGGAATCGAAAGGAATCATGATTTCTTTGTTGGTAAAGGATTCTCTACGATAGGGTACCCCTGAATGGGCTATCTGTTGCTCTTTCAAGTTCTCAAATGACTCGCCTTGCCACAGCTGCAAGAACAGATTTTGCTTGTCTGATGTGAAACTCATTTTTGCCGAGTCGGAAAGGATAATGCTGGCATTGCCGAAGCCTTTCGACATATCATAAATCTTCACATCATAAAGCATGCCGTTGTCGCGGTTTTTCTTTTCCACGTAAAGGTTATAGCCCGGAATTTGGTCGTAGAATGCTCCCTCCGGAATATCCAGTTCTGGAGATTTTTGACGCATGGAGAATAGCAAAGTCCACATCTTCACTTGTGCCTTGGGTAGCATGTTGTTTTGGAAGAAGAATGCGCCGACTGACACCATCGAGATGAAAACAATCAATGGACTCATTACTTTTAGTAGTGAGATACCAGAAGATTTCATTGCTGTAAGTTCAAAGCGTTCTCCCAAGTTGCCGAATAGCATTAGGGATGCCAATAGTATGGCTAACGGAAGTGCCATAGGAACCATAGTTAAGGCTGCATAGAAAAATAGCTCGGCAATAACGCTGATTTCAAGCCCCTTGCCGACCAATTCATCAATGTACCTCCATAGAAATTGCATCAAAACGATGAAGAGACATATAAAGAAAGTCATAGAGAACAAGGGTAGAAAGCCTTGTAGCATGAATAAGTATAGTCTCTTTATTTTTGGCATTTGAATGTACTTTTGTTTAATGTATTTTAATTGTGCAAAATTAGTGATTTAAATTGTAAATCCATTAATTCGGCAATGCGATTTCCTCTAAAATGCTTCATTTATGTTAAACAGGAATCCCAGACCATTTTTGGTCAAACCTAAATCAAGTCTGACATTGACATTTTCCTTGAAAGCCCAACGATAGCCTACTCCGACGTTCCAAAGTGTTTTGTTGAAATGGATGTCACTGAATTTCGGGAACACGTTGGCAGCTCCAAACCAAAGCACAGCTCCGTTTCTTTTCCAAATGTGTTGGCGAAGTTCCACTTGGCCTTCAAGAATATTGTTGTCTCTATATCTGCCTTCGTAATAACCGCGCATACGGTTGGTGCCACCTACAGAAGCCAACATCGGCCAAGGCACATCCTTGTAGTTGAATAAACTGTGCACTTCTGCGGCGATAATTGCGCCTTTCCATGCTTTGAAATAGGAGGATGCTGTAAGTTCTGTAAAATGATATTCGTTGTCATTGCCGAAAAAAGAAGGGAAGCACAATTGATCGATTTGTGCGAACCATCCTTTTTGAGGGTTGGTGATGTTATCTCTGGAATCAAAGATGAAAGATGCACCTGCTCCAATGGTGAGGAACTTGGTGTCGCGACCGTCCAATAGAGCTAATGCCTTGTCTTCAATTTTTGTATTGTTTACATATTGGAAGTCAACCATTGGACCGATATAGACATTCTCTGCCAAACGGAACAGGAACTTTGGCTTAATCTCAAATTTAAAACGGGTGTATTTAGATTTGTTTTCGTCTATATTACCATTGTCATAACCGATACCCCAAAAGTCAGAAGGTAGAAGATAAACATAGGTAGAATAGTCCAATCTATATTTCTTGTGCTTGAAAATATTGTTACCTTTCACTCCAATCATCAAAAAGCCTGAAGTCGTGGCGTTGCCGAAAATTGACATGTTTGAAATTGGAAGTGTAGGGCCTGTCTTATCCAAACGGTATAGACCTGAAGCTACCAAACCAATGCCCAATCCAGTGGCAGAACTGAAGTGTGGACCGCCAATGATGCTAAAGTCCATTTTCTTGTTCGGGTCAAACTTGTTGGAATTTGCAAAATAGTCACCAATTTTTTGAAAAATGTTTTTCTTTTCCTTTTGGGTGCTTATTGTAACGGAAGTGTCATTGTTTGCTTTAAATTCGCTTAATGCGATAGCTGCTGTGTCGATAGGTGCAGTTTCTGTCTGTTGAATATCTTCACAATATGCAGTGCCTATCCCTATAAGGAAACAAGCAATTATTGAAATAATTGTTTTATGCATTCTTATTTAGCTTCTTGTTTTAATGCTGATTTTATCACTTCGGCACTTTCTTTCATAAGAGCTTCCATTTTTTCTTTTGAATTTTCACTCTTTTCAACCGGAGCCAAAGGTTTGTGTATGGTAAGGATGATCTTACCCGGATTGATAGTTCTGGATGTCTTTTTCATAACATCGTATGAACCGTCGATTGTTAAAGGAACAAGTGGTAATCCAAATTCGTTGGCAATCATAAATGCACCACGTTTGAATGATTTCATTTTGCCGTCAGGAGTGCGTGAGCCTTCAGGGAATACAACCAAAGAAATACCATCTTTTAAGATGAGACGAGCTTCTTCCATTGACTTTTGGATAGCTGTTGCACTTGAACGGTCCACCATGATATGCTTTGAAGATTTGCAGGCATAGCCGACAAAAGGAATCTTTTCCAAACTCTTTTTCATCATCCATTTGAATTTGTGGTTCAAATAGCCATAAATTAAGAAAATATCGTATGCGCCCTGGTGATTGGCAATAAATACATAGGAGGTATTCTTGTCGATATTCTCCCTGCCGCGAATCTCAACTTTCACAAACATTAAAATACACCAAAGTTTCGCCCAAATATGAGGGGTATAGTAGCCAACACTGTTGGCCATGCCAATGAAACTGGAAATTGTAGTGGTAATAGCTGTGATTAAGGTTGCTACGATAAGGATAGGTAGCGCTATGAGATATTGATAAATTCTTAATAATATTGTTAACATTGTTGTGCGTTTTTAATAAATATTGAGCAAAGATAATGAAAGACGGTCGTTTTCAAAAGAAAGTTGTTCAAATTTTGCTTGTTTGAAAGGGGAATGGAGCTGATTCAATAAGTTTTTAACAGAAAATGAACTTTTATTTTCGTTTTTCTGATTATATAATAATGTATATAGAGAATGGAAGAAAGAGATATGAGTGACCATATATAGGGAGGTAGCCAGTGATGTGAGTAGAATGTGTAAACCAGCGAAAAATAATTTAAAATTTATGTAGTTATATATTAGCGGGTTATAAAAATAATATGTTTTATAGCATAAAATAGTTGCAAAAATATTTGGAGGGTAATATAAAAGTCTCTACCTTTGCACACGCAAACGAAAAAAGAGCCATCCAAAATGATTCAAAAGCGTTTGAAATCAGGCTCTGAAAA